>CBIGQT010000849.1:0-1506 GCA_966191655.1 uncultured Ginsengibacter sp. | reverse complement strand
TTTATAGGATCATTGAATGGCAAAATCAATTAATCGCTTAGTAAAAAGCCATTATTAAAATGGTAATAATTACACTCACAATGATTATCCCGTAAATCTTTTTAGAGTTGGTATTGCTTTCCATTTCCTAAACAGTTATTGATGCATATGAATTAAAACAAGGAGACGGATTTAAAACAATACATATAGTATAAATTTGTAATAACAAAACATATGCCAGAGCATATGATAACTTAGTATTATCCAAACCTGTCGTGGTGGAGAAGTATATTTTCAAACTCCTATAGACTGTGAATAATTTTATGCTGTCTTTAAAGTAACCTAAAAATAAAGTTTGAATTACTCTTCACAAATGTTTGTGTCAGCAAAAATATGTTGAGGTTATTGCACCCTATTCAATAAAATAAATAATGCGATTGGAATGAATTATCTATAGTTTTTGGCAATATTTTTGAATTGAAATTCCATATTTCTTAATTCTGAAATTTTATAATATGCCAGGCAAAAAGAACGGTCATGTCAAAGACAAAGACAAATATGAGGCACTAAGAGACAAGGGAATGAGCAAAGAAAGAGCCGCAAAAATTTCCAACTCCCCAGGCGCATCCAAGCGGGGCGGTGAACATTCACATAAAGGGAAATAGCTCTAGAATTGTGAACATAACACTGGTCTTTTTTGGTGGAAAGTCCAGTGTTTTTAATTTTTATTTAGGTAAACAATGAATACTTATTAATTCAATAGCTTTAATTTTCTTTCATTGCAAATTGCAAAGGGGTTTTTGTGGTTATTGTTCTTTAAAAGTTAAGACCGCGTAAAACATAATACTATCAATTCTTTTTTTTAATGATACTAATCTGACCAGAACGTTCCATATAAATTGCCTTAATATTTTCAATTGAATCTTCATTGTTTAATCGCATATCTTCCTGAATGTCCTTGTAGCTTATACATGCATTGAGCATATTCTTTTCCATAAGTCTATCATTTTGGAATAGAAGGGTTTTTTCGCCTTTTACCACACGACCTATTGCATCATTTTTCACAGTAATTATTGCTATTATTTTATGCAGGGCTGCAATTACTGCGCCTGCTACAACAGTTAAAAAAAACGGAGAAACTCCCACAACTGCCCTGCTAAGTATGGAACCTAACATGATAACAATGATTGCATCAAAAGCGGATTTCTTACCGAAAGACCGCATACCGGCAAAACGTAATAATGTAAGAGTTATGAAAAACATTACAAAAGCCCTGCTCCCCATTTGCAGGCTGTTCAGGTCTTTCCCTTGTCCAAAAATTGTATAAATAATATCTGTCATTTTATAATCTGTTTTTTTACCAATTTAATTGCTTTAGATCTGCCACCAAACGAAAGCGGGGAAAATTTTTTACCAGTCATTGCATTGTATGTTATAAAGAATTTGGTAATCTCCTCAAGGATGGATTTGTCCAGATGTTTTAAAGATTTTATGGCCGAGTAGCGTTGAGACTCACAGGCTACCGCA
>CBIGQT010000848.1:0-1517 GCA_966191655.1 uncultured Ginsengibacter sp. | reverse complement strand
CTGTCTGCTATTAATACGCTGAATGTATTTTTAAAAATCAGTTGAGTGTTTGTCTTCCAACTTTATGACCTGCTATTGCATAATAGGCTATCATCGCATAACATGGAATCACCATCCAATAGGCCTGTTGTGCATTTATATGGTCTGCCAGCCACCCATATAATAACGGCAACAAAGCTCCGCCCGAAATTGCCATCACCAGGAATGATGAACCGATCTTTGTAAATTTTCCTAATCCTCCAATAGCTAAGGGCCAGATAGAAGGATACATCAGGGAGTTTGCGAGACCCAATAAAGCAACAAACATAACAGAAATATATCCCTGAGTAACCAGCGCCAACAATGCAAAAATAATCCCGAAGGTAGCAGAATACCTAAGCGCCTTCTGTTGACTAAAATATTTTGGAATACAGATGATTCCCACCAGGTAACCCGCCAGCATCCCCATCAATGTGAAAGAAGTAAAAAATTTTGCGGTAGTTAAAGAAATACCCTGGTAAGTTCCATACTCAATAATGGTATTGCCGGCAATTACTTCTACGCCCACATAAAGAAATAAAGTAAATACACCAATCAACAAATGGGGAAAATTAAAAATACTTGTTTTGGATGAAGGCACAGGCGTTCCGGAAGTATCCGTTTCTTCAGGAGCTTCATTTATTTCAGGAAGATCAGATCTGTGAATTATTACCGCCAACACAACCAGTATTACTGCAATAATGCTATAAGGAAAGATAACTTTTTTCGCCAGCAAATTTAACGCAATATCCTTATCAATAATGGTCATGTGCTTTAATTGCTCTGTAATGCCATCTGCATTATTTAAAATAATGGCACCCAGTATTGCAGGTGCAATAATGCCGGCAACGCCATTGCAAATGCCCATAATACTCATGCGTTTGGCAGCACTTTCTTCAGGCCCAAGGATAGTGACGTAAGGATTTGCGGCAGTTTGCAAAACAGCCAGGCCGGCTCCCTGAACAAAGAGTCCCAACAGGAAAATGCTATAGGTACGATAAATGGCAGCAGGAATAAAAACAAGCGATCCGGCAGCAACCAAAAGGAGCCCCAGTGACATTCCATTTTTAAAGCCGGTAATTTTTAACAACACACCGGAAGGTAATGCCATAACAAAGTAGGAGATATAAAAAGCGAAAGCCACTAAATATGCCTGGAAGTTATTCAGCTCGCAGGCTATTTGCAGGTAGGGAATTAAAACAGAACTTACCCATGTTACAAATCCAAAAATAAAAAAAAGCGCCCCGATAATTACCAATGGATTCAATCCCTTTTTACTACTCTTCATATTTTATTTTTATGCAGGCACTTCCTTTTAATTCTGAATATTAGTTGGTTTCTTTTTGAAAATAATCCATTGATTGTTTCACGCTGCCATGCTTTAGCAATAGTTCCTTTGCTTTTTCGTAATCAGCTATCTGAGCTTTTTCCATCAACATTTTCACGCTTCGGTCTAACATTTTTTCATTAAGTAATTTCATGTTTACTATACGGTTATC
>CBIGQT010000847.1:0-1523 GCA_966191655.1 uncultured Ginsengibacter sp. | reverse complement strand
ATATAACCATTTTTGGTAACATCTGCTGTAATAAAACGAATATCGGAATAAGTAAATGAGCCATCTGCCTGTTCAATCTGCAACCTGTAAAATAGTTTTGTATAATTCAATGCTGAAGAGTCAGTAAGTGTATAATCCAACTCACTATTTGAAAACCCATTAATGGCTTTGCTATCTACAAAACCAATATTCGAAAAAGTAGTTTCATTATCCTTTCTTCGTTGAACAGTATAACCTGCAATGTTTAATTCCGCAGCAGTTTGCCAATCTAATCTTATTAAATTGCCGGTAATTTTTTGAGCGGTAAATAAAGTTAAATTAAGAAACGAGCCTACAATAAAAGCATCTGAAGTATCTTTAAAACCAAGTGTGTTTGTTACTTCCAGCGTATAACTGCCAATTTCAGATGTGGCATAATCAGGAGAAGTTGCGCCGGAAATAATCATGTTATCTTTCAGCCATTGATACGTTAAATTCCTCCCTTGCAATCCTTCAAATAAAAAGGCACCTGTTCCCTGGTCCATTGGAGTAAAATAGGCTTTTGGTCTGCGAAGGTAACTTGTATCCTTTAGTTGATAAATTGTTCCAATCCCGTTAAAAATAATATATTGATCACCATACCTGTCTTCACCAAAAGAAACAGGGTAACCCTTTGCCTGTGCCGCAGTAAAAAAATGATTTATATTTCCCGAAACTATACCATTATCTAAATTAAATGCATCCAGAAATCTCAATACCGCATCAGTAAATAAATATTGGCTCCATAAAAGTTTTGATTGAGCACTCCGGTAGACATATCCCCCGATTATAGCTGCTCCACCTCCATTGTGAAAATATTCATAAATGGGCATAGTAATTCCTGCCTTACTGCATCCTGTTGCAGGGTTATAACATGAATCACCTTCAACGATATTCCACCCGTAATTTCTGCCGCCGATATCGTTTGATTTTTGAAAATTAACTTCTTCTACTTTGCCTTGTCCTACATCAGCAATTAAAAGATCCCCGGTAATTCTATCCACACTGCTTCTAAAAGGATTGCGAACGCCATAAGCCCATATTTCTTTTTTAATTCCTGTAGTTGTATCGTTCACAAAAGGATTACTTGCAGGTATAGAATATGGTTGTGCAGTTGAAGAATTGCTAATGTCAACCCTTAATATTTTTGCAAGAAATGTTGTCTTGTTTTGTCCGTTTTTATATGGATCACCTCCGCTGCCTCCATCACCGAAATTGATATATAAATATCCATCTTTACCAAACATTAAATTACCTCCGTTATGATTAGTGAATGGCTGGTATTGCGTAAGCAATGTCAATGCTGATGAAGGATCAGCAATATTAGAATCTGAAGCACTTACTTTATATTCTTCTACAAATGAAGTGAGCTGACCGGCAAGTTTGCCAGTATAATCAACGTAAAATTTCCCATCTGTTTTATAATCAGGGTTAAAGGCAATACCTAAAAAACCTTCTTCGCCTTCAGTTGCAGCGCATCTTCAATCGCCTGCGCGAACAGCGGG
>CBIGQT010000846.1:0-1526 GCA_966191655.1 uncultured Ginsengibacter sp. | reverse complement strand
ATTTTACAATACCACGTTGCTCTTGGCGGATTAAAATCCGAAGACTTTAAAGATGGACAGGTATTGGGTATGGCCAATGGCGACAATGTAACTATTCATGTAAAAGATGGAAAAATTACTTTAAATAATGCAGCGCAAATAACGTCGACAATTCCGGCAGCTAACGGAATAATTTACTCAATTGATGAAGTGTTGCTACCGCCACCGGCAAAATGAAAAATGCAGGGGGAAAATCATTATAATACAAATTTTTGCCCTGGAAATACACCCATTAAATAGTAAGTTTATGAAGAATAATAAATTACCAGGATATGCGAGGTGGCTCATATTATTGAGCGGTCTATTGCTTTTTACTGTCTTATTTTTCCCTATCTGGCAAATACAACTGGCCGCACCGCAGTACCCGGAAGGGTTGGTATTATTGATTTATGCCAATAAGCTTGCGGGTAATGTTGATATTATAAATGGGTTAAACCACTATATAGGAATGAAGATGCTCCACACCGCGGACTTTTTCGAATTTACTATACTTCCATATATTATAGGAGCGTTTGCCATTGCATTATTAACTACAGCAGCTGTTGGAAAAAGGTTGTTGCTTAATATGGTATTCGTTCTTTTCGTTTGTTTTGGCATTATTGCTATGATTGATTTCTGGAGATGGGATTATAATTATGGACACAATCTTAATCCCGATGCAGCCATTATCGTTCCGGGCATGGCTTACCAGCCACCATTGATTGGGTATAAACAATTACTCAATTTCGGCGCTTATTCAATACCTCATATTGGCGGATGGTTATTTATTGGAGTGGGTGCTATATTATTAGCCCTGGTAGTATTGGGATGGAAAGATCATCGCAAATGGATAAAAAAATTTAAACCTGCAGGCAGCGTTGTAACTATTGCACTTTTATTCTCACTCAGTTCCTGCAATACAGGTCCGCAACCAATTATAACGGGGAAGGATATGTGCGATTATTGTAAAATGCCCATAAGTGATAAACGCTTTGGTGCAGAAATTGTAACTCAAAAGGGTAAGGTGTATAAATTCGATGATGCACATTGCATAAAGTCCTTTGTGCAGTCGCCCGGCTTTAAAAACGAAAAAGGATATGATGTTTATTTTGTTGATTTCTCAGGCAACCATGCATTAATTGCCGCAGCTACTGCATTTTATTTAAAAAGCGATGCCCTAAAAAGCCCTATGAATGGTAATATCGCTGCTTTCAGTAATTCCGATAGCTTAAAATTTGTAATGAATACCTACCCGGGTACAATACTTACCTGGAATCAAGTGGATACACCGTGATAAAATATTTGGCTTTTATATTATCGTTTATATCAATCGCCAGCATGGCCGCCTTAGCCAATGTTCGGAAGGTCGGAGCCAGTCAATCCTGGCATTCTATTCAGCAGGCGATAAATGCTTCGCAAAATGGCGATACCGTTTTGGTAGATCCGGGCATCTATAAAGAGAAGAATATTATCGTAAACAAATCGATCGTATTAATTGGTAATAACTA
>CBIGQT010000845.1:0-1532 GCA_966191655.1 uncultured Ginsengibacter sp. | reverse complement strand
CAACTTTACCTATTATCGTATAGTCCTCACCGTTATAATTTACCTGTTCCCCTTCTTCAAGATTGGTTAAGGCAACCAATACGTTATCATGCGGATGTACTTTTGTCACTTTATGATTCATCACACAGTTATTTTTTTTGGATCAAATTTTCTACTGTCGCTCTCATTCCATTAGTAATAATACTGTTTAGCTTATCCGTAACTGATCGCTCAAAACCCGGAAAAACACTTAAATCTCTACCCCAGAATGCCGCATTTTTTAAAACCTCTTTTACAACTTTATCAGGGGATAAATTTTGCCAAAGTTTATAAAATTTTTCAGCCATCTCATCATCAATTAAATAAAACTCACCTTTAAATTCTCCAAAAAATTCATTTCCATTTTTCCTGACTCCTTTCATAAAATAAATATAGGAAGCAAAACCCAATGCAAATAACTCAGGAACTGAATATTTTTTTTCATAATAATTTATAAGCAAAGGAATGCATCTCAATTTCAATTTGCTGCTGTAATTGAGCGTTATAGTTTTCCAATAATGATCAATGTGAGGATTACGAAACCTGTCGAGCACCTTCCTGATAAAATTTTGCACCACCTGTAAATCAATTTTAAAAGGAATTGAAGGCCCTAATTCATATTCCATTAACCCGGCAATAAACCTTTCAAGCGCCTCATCATCCATTGCCTGTTTAACTGTATCAACTCCCGCGAGGAATGCGACACCGCAACTTAAGGTGTGAGTTCCATTTAATAAACGCAATTTTAATTCGCGGTATAAGTCAATATCAGGTTCTATAACTATTCCTTCATCAGCACCGGCAAACGACAATATTTTTTTTATGTTACTGTCGCCTTCAATTGCCCATAACCGGTATACCTCGCATATTGTTATCAATTGGTCAGTATATCCCAATTCGTTTTCAATGTCATTTTTTTCATCGTCAGCGGGCATGCCTGTAACAATTCTATCTACCAAAGAATTACAAAAATAGTTACACCGTTCTATCCATTCAATAAAATCATCGTTCAGGCCATTTAAATGCGCCAGTTCCAGAACAATAGATTCCAATTTTTTTCCATTATCAGGAATTAATTCGGTTGGCACAATTACGAAACCACTTTTTTTACTTTTTTCAAAAGCAACAAATCTTTCATGCAGGAAAGCAAGCAATTTACCAGGATATGAAACCGGTGGATGACGACGGATATCATCTTTCACTAATTTAATACCTACTTCTGTCGTATTGGAAATAATAACCTGCAGGCTTTGGTTATGAGCACATTCCAAAATTTGTTCCCACTCATTGTTAGCGTTTAACACGCGGCTTACAGAAGAATTAATTATATTTTCTTCTACCTTTTTTCCTTCCTGTACGCCACGCACACACAAAGTGTACAGGCCGTCCTGCTTTTCAAAAGCAGATGTATCGCCCCGGTTAGTTGTTTTAATAACAACAATCCTTCCATTAAAAATGCCCATCCTGTTTGCCTTATCAATAAAATAATCGGGCAGTCTACGCAACAACATTCC
>CBIGQT010000844.1:0-1534 GCA_966191655.1 uncultured Ginsengibacter sp. | reverse complement strand
AAACATGACACAGAATGATATTATCTCTTTACTAACTCAGTTGATTGGCCCATTAAAAATGCAGCCGCAGAAAGCAGAGTCTCACTTTGATAAATTCCAGGATTTTCTTATGCAGGCGCTCACGCAACCGTCCTTAGAGTTTAGAAAAAGCGGTGTTGAATTTCCCGGGCTGCAAGCACACATGTTGCCTGAAGAGTTAAGTGATGAACTGGATAAAATGGCAGATAAAATTATGTTGGAACAGGTAAACAGAAAGCCAACTGACCCTGTTTTCTGGCTGCGACAAAGGGATGTAGCCATCACAGCAGGTATAGAAGAAACCATTGAAAACTTTATTGAACCCACGCTTTCTTTTGGTCCATTTGTTAATCAGAATTTAATACCTGTATGGTTCGATTTTTTCCAGGTGCAAAAACAATTAAGATTCCGGGTTTTAAATACAACAGATTTTTTAATAATAACTATTCCGGATGGAGGCATAATACCTGAAGATGGAAGGCATAAGACGCTCAACTTTGATGATTGCACAATTTGGATTTCCGTTACTGCTGTTTCCGTTAACGCAGATAAAAGATACGCAGGCGTTCGTGCCAAAAAATGCGACATTCAATTTTCCGGTATAGCCGAAGTTTTGTTTTCCCAATTAGTTTCCGTTATCTCAACGGATTTTCAAATTTCTTTTCAACCCTTTGATGAATTTAAAAATGGAAATGAAGGAGATGTTCAATCAAAAGCCGTGTATCCTAAGAGCATCGATTTTTCTTTTACCGGAACTAAATGGACGTTGCAATCTTTCGACAAATCCAGCATCAATCTAAATGACGATACTATTGAATTTGATAGAAGTGAAAATATTGCCCCGGTATTTCTTGAATCCGAAAATTTAATTCATTTTCCAATAAATGATAATAAGGCTTCATGGCAAATTCTCGAAAATGATACGGAACGCTTTCAACTAAGTGGAAAGGCAGCCACAACTGATGCCGGTTGGTATTTACCTGTTGTAAGTACAGATAACAATGGCGGTGTTGGTATGTTGGGCACGAATATTTTTTCGGGCTATCTTGGTTTCAGAGGAACTGATGGGTTGTCACTCGATTGGCCAGGCCTCGAAAATGGCAAGCTTGCAATAAATAAATTCCTGTTGCTGGCAAGGCCGGGAAGAATGAATCTTAGATATAACTATGATGCGCAACCGAAAATAAGCCAGCAATTTACAACCTGGAAAGCAAATGGTGAAGGTGAATCATTTTCATCTATTATTATTAAACCGACATTAGCAGGAACAGGTATTTGTATAAACGATAATCAAAACCTCGAAGCGCTGATACAGCTCGTTATTGTTTCAGCAAAAGCAGACAGGCCATTAAATACAAACCAAAAACGTTTTGACATATCGAACCACCAGGGGGCAATTGAATTTATAAAAGTAAAAGAGCAAACTTCAGTATTTATTATTGGCAACCATCGCAAGCCTGTAGCGGATGAAGTTAAAAAAAGACGATTGCTCCAAAGCCTGTGCCTGCACAATGCA
>CBIGQT010000843.1:0-1543 GCA_966191655.1 uncultured Ginsengibacter sp. | reverse complement strand
CACTTCATATCCATTCGCTTTTAAAATTTCAGCCACGCTCCATCCCAAAAAATTATTTCTTAAATGGCCAAGGTGTAAAGGCTTGTTGGTATTGGGCGAAGAATATTCAACCATTACCTTTTTATGGTTTAAGGGTTTTTTACCAAAGCATACATCATTATAATTTTTTGCCAGTAAAGATTGTAGTGCCTGTTCTGAAATAGTAAGGTTTAAAAAAGCTTTTATAACATTATAGCCCGACAATAATTCAGGATTATTTTTTATAAGATGATCTCCCAGGTTTTTTGCTAAAACGTCTGGAGCAACCTGTAAGTTTTTCACCAAAGCAAAAAGAACAATTGAATAGTCTCCTTCAAACTCAGGTTTGGTTTCATTTATCTGGAAATCTTTTTCAGAAAATTGTTGGTGGTATAGTTCCTTTAAACTTTTAACTACTGCCTCTTGAATTAAATGTGTAAACGCCATATTATAAAAAATGATTTGCAAAATTAACTTTAGTTGCTTAGAAAAAATTCTCTTTTAATATTGACCGGAGTAAAGATTTATTTTCACTCATAATATTATTTTATACATAGAAGTAAATCACAAGATTGTTTTATGTTTCATAAACATTTATTATTTTTAAAGGAATTATTATACCCCCGTCATGAGACTAATATTTATATCTATATTATTCTTATTTTGTTTTTGTTCTCCTTCTTATTCGCAAAATGTTACCGGTACATTAGATTCAATTCAGAAAAAATTAGATACCCTTTCTTACAGAACGGATGAAAAAAATTATATAAGAATCCCACGCAGTGATTTTGAACAGATTATTTCAAATAAAATAACTGATGAAATTCATTCTGAGATGCACGAATGGCAATGGGTGATAGGAGTTGTTTTAGCAATTCTCGGATCCCTGTTTTTATTTTACTTTAAAAGCCAGTTAAAGAGCGAAGTAAATACAAGCGTTACTGCATTAAAAACAGAAGTGAATGCCGGTGTTGAAGCATTGAAAACAGAAGTGACTGCATTAAAAACGGACGTGAGTAATAGCATAGATGTTCAATTTAAAAACAGGCTTGGCGTATTCTGGGACGACCTTGCGAGCAGCATCATCAAAAGAGCCGAAGACCATAAGTTTACCGGCGCTGATATAAAGGCGAGCCTGGAAAAGTTGTTGAATGATAAAACTATTCTGCTTCAGGACCCCGTTAAGGTGAAGGTAATAGATGCTTTGATTTACTACTACTATTATTCAGATGAGAAAGACAAGACGCAGCAAATGATAAAGCTGGTGAAAACATATGAAAGCGACTTGTATCTCACTACTGAGACGTATGCTAACCTTGCCATAGCTTTTACCGGTTCATATAGTTTGTACGGAACAAAAAATGACCGTATTAATGCTATTGACTATTGTGATAAGTCAATAAACCGCTTACCAGATTATGGAACTGCCTATGCCCTTAAGCTGGAAGTATTTATTATCTATTACCTGAAAGGAACGGAGGAAGAGAAAGATGAGGCAACCAAGGAATTTGCACTCGATCTTATC
>CBIGQT010000842.1:0-1544 GCA_966191655.1 uncultured Ginsengibacter sp. | reverse complement strand
AGCGCAAGCGGCGCATTCCTGGCAGCAATCTACATGAAAGCGAAAACTAAAAAGTGGGATCCGGGAATGATGGCAAATGGTATGCTTGCCGGCCTTGTAGCTATTACAGCTCCCTGTGCATTTGTAAATTCACTCTCGGCAGTAGTCATAGGAGGAATAGCAGGTCTTATTGTTATCTGGGCATCTTTCTTTGTTGAAAAAACCCTTAAAATTGATGATCCCGTGGGTGCTTTTGCGGTGCATGGCGCTAATGGTATATGGGGTGTTCTTTCGCTTGGTTTATTTGCAGATGGCTCTTATGGTGATGGATGGAATGGCGTTCCGGGCACTGTAAAAGGATTATTTTATGGTGATGGTAAACAATTTGTAGCAGAATTTATAGGCGCTTTAACATGTTTTGTATTCGTATTTGTAGTTATGTATTTGTTCTTCAAATTATGTGCTAAAAGCCCAATTGGCCTCAGATCAAGTGCTGCAGATGAAATTGCAGGTCTTGATATTCCTGAAATGGGAGTACATGGTTATGTAGATTAATCAATAAAATTTCCGGGAGCACAACACTCCCGGAAATTTTTAAATAAACTGGTTTGACAAAATTTTTAAGAAAAGCAATTGACCCTATAAGACTTTTTATATCGGACAGCCGGTTTACCGGTGTTTTGTTGCTTTGCTGCACCGCAGTTTCCCTTATAATATCTAATTCGGCAAACGGCGATGCATACCGGGGATTCTGGAATACTGAACTGCACTATGGACTTCCTATGGCTCTTCCCCATTCATTCCTTAAATGGATCAACGACTTCCTGATGGCCATATTCTTTTTGCTGGCTGGTATGGAGATAAAGCGGGAATTATTAACCGGCGAATTATCAAGTTTTAAAAGAGCAGTACTTCCCTTTGGAGCAGCTCTTGGGGGAATGATCGTTCCTGCACTTATTTATTCTTCTTTTAATATTACCACAGGCTTCGCACACGGATGGGGAATACCCACTGCCACTGATATTGCTTTTTCACTTGGTATTGCGTCTTTATTCGGTAAAAAAGTTCCGGCCAGCTTAAAAATATTTTTAATGGCGCTCGCTATTATAGACGATTTAGGCGCTATAGTAGTTATCGCCCTTTTTTACGGCAACCAGGTAAAATGGATGTTTCTTTTAGGCGGAGCCCTTGTGTATGCCGCTATATGGGTCTGTAATCATTTTAAGCTTAAGCAGGGTATTGTACAGATTATTTTGTCGGTTACGTTATGGTATCTCATCTTTAATTCGGGTATTGAAGCCAGTATTAGTGGCGTATTAATTGCATTTACTATACCGGTAAATTCGTTGCCTAAGTTTGAAAATGCCATTCATAAATTTGTAAACTTTTTTATATTGCCTGTGTTTGCTTTGGCAAATACTGCCATATTAATGCCTTCGGATATTGTAAATTCCCTGAAAGATTCTGTAAGCATGGGTATTATGTTTGGGCTGGTTATAGGTAAACCGGTGGGCATTTTTATTTTCAGCAGGGCAATGATTTCGTTAAAGATTGCACATATGCCC
>CBIGQT010000841.1:0-1549 GCA_966191655.1 uncultured Ginsengibacter sp. | reverse complement strand
TTTGATGGACCATACGGGTTTTATTTGGTTATTTGCTAAGAGCCTTACTTCAGTAAAAAGATTATCGATTCTATTAACATTCCTCACACATACTCTAAAGGTATATGTGTCTTATTCCCCTTTAAAAATGAAGACCCCAATGCAATAAACTGGCATTTATTTGATCAGAGGTGTATGGTAAAAAAAGCTATTGAAAAATAATGCTTTAACTCTCCCAAAAGAATTATTACTACCGTTCCCAACAAAATCACTGCATATACTGATTTGCGTCATGGTTAGAAACATAAGAACCTCATAATTTTAGTTATACCTTATTAATAAGACAATTGAATTATTTCAGAACAATTAAAAAAAAATATCATGACTATAGAATTTCAAACGCCATACGGGAAGGTTTCCGAAAAGCTTATTGCTTTTCTAAGGAATGAAATTTTAAACCTTTCACATAAAATTAAAAATATATCAAGGGCCGAAGTGTTGCTGAAAAATGACACTGCAATTTTCAATGACGCAAATAAAATGTGCAGGATAAAACTTACTATGCCCGGCACTCATTTATCCGCGCAACACCGTACTGAGAATTTTGAGAAATCCGCTCGTGAAGCTATTAATGAATTAAATAAAAATAGGCGGCTGTCAAAGCATTAGTAAGGTCCATCAAAATACACGTGATCCTTAAATGCTTTTGAAATTAATCATTCAAAAAAAATTTATGATATGGAAAAGATATTTGAAAATAAGGTTGCTGTTATTACCGGCGGCAGCTTTGGCATAGGCCGTGCTACGGCAATTGCCTTTGCAAAAAGAGGAGCTAAAGTTGTTGTGGCAGATTGGATAGAAGATGACCAGCATGAGACATTGAATGAAATAAAAGATGCAGGAAGTGAAGGCATATTTATCAAATGCAACGTTTCGCAAAATGATGAAGTAAAGAATATGATTAAAAAGACGATTGACAAATTTGGAAGAATCGACTTTGCTTTCAACAATGCGGGCATCGAGGGTGATACTGCCAATACTCACGAATGTACCGAAGAGAATTGGGATAAAACGATCGGTATAAATTTAAAAGGCGTGTGGCTATGCATGAAAAATGAAATTCCCGAAATGCTAAAGAATAATAAAGGAGCTATTGTTAACTGTGCGTCTGTGGCTGGACTTGATGGTTTCGCGGGATTACCCGCTTATGTTGCAACCAAGCATGGTATAGTGGGCTTAACGAAAACTGCCGCACTTGAATATGCGAAACAAGGCTTAAGGGTAAACGCAGTTTGCCCGGGTGTAATTCATACTTCAATGATTGATCGAATCACCGGCAAAAACAAGGAAGTGGAAAAACAGTTTACTTCAATGGAACCGATTGGAAGAATGGGCACGCCCGAAGAAGTGGCTGAGGCTGTAGTGTGGTTATGTTCCGATGCTGCATCGTTTGTAACAGGCATTCCCATGCCCGTGGATGGTGGTTTTACTTCTGCGTAAAAAAGATTGATGTTGCAGGAAGCTTTAATTTAAGGAGACGTTCCTATTACTTAATCGCCATGTATAAATT
>CBIGQT010000840.1:0-1556 GCA_966191655.1 uncultured Ginsengibacter sp. | reverse complement strand
CATTGCGAAAAACAGGAAAAATAAAAATAATTTAAAATAGGGTGAAAACACTTGCAAAAAGCAGTATAAACCGAGAAACCCGCCCGGGAACTTTTACCCTTTTTTTAATTTATTTATTAACAAACAAAAAAATATTGGCAAAAAAGAAATTAAAAAAGTGAAAACCAGGATTCTTTTGTGCGTCCGGGAAATTGGGAAAGGGAAAAACAAAAGTTGTATTTGCGAAAGTTTTTATTTACCAAAGAACTTTCGTTTTATTTTATAGGCTATTGATTTTAATGGAGATAAAAATATTGTCGATATTCTGCTGGGCAAAAAACTTTCGTTATTTATGAATTGGTGGCAATTTTATCGGAACCTGTTTAATAATTCTTTATTATCTACTTTTCAAGTGTAACGTAAGTGAACAAGATTGTATCAAAAGCGAGCCATTTGTTTATGCGTTTATTATTATCTTATTGGCTCTCAATAAATTATTAAATTGGTATTTTAATGGCTTGACCGGATATAAATCTTTATGAATAAAATACGAATAACAACTCTATTATTTTTTCTCATTACCTGCTTAAACAGCTTTGCACAGCAGAAAGTAAGTACTCCTAATTTATTAAACGAAAATAAATTTCAAACCATAAACAGAAATATTAGTTTAACAACAAACAAACAAGGAAAAGTAGTGATTCATCTGAATGCTAAACCTAATGACGGTGTCGCATGGATTAAAGATTTGAATTTTGAGACAGGAATTATTGAATTTGATGAAAAAGGAAAAGATGTTTTGCAAGAAAGCTTTGTCGGCATTGCATTTCATGATGTTAATGATTCTACATACGAAGTCGTTTATTTTCGTCCTTTTAATTTTCAAGCTATAGATTCAAATAGAAAAAAACATTCTGTTCAATATATATCGCTTCCAAAGTTTGACTGGTCTTTTTTACGGGATACCTATCCGGATAAATATGAGCATGCCCTTTTAAATTCTGTTGACCCTAATAGTTGGTTTCATGTAAAAATTATAATCGACAAAAACAGAATTCAAGCATTTATTAATTCGGATGTTCAGGCATGTCTTTCCGTTATACCATTAACGCATAATCAATCAGGCAAACTGGGTTTCTGGGTTGGTAATAATTCAGATGGCGATTTTTCAAACTTAATCTTGACAACAAACTAATATACATGAAACACACAACCATAATTATTTTTGCCATTGTAAGCTTTGGTTATTATTCCAATGCACAAAAAGTCACTAATTATAATCTTGCTGATTTACTAAAGAACCAACTGTTGCTAATAGACACTTCTAATCATACGCAGTTACTTGATGACAAGATTAATTTTAATGGTATCTCTACAAAGAAAATTGCTTGGTTGAAAGATGTTTCATTCACAGAAGGTACAATAGACATTGATTTGCGTGGAAAAGACGTTTTCCTTCAAAGCTTTTTAGGAATTGCGTTTCATGCAGCAGACAGTAATCATTATGAATTAATTTATTTTCGTCCATTCAATTTTCAATATCCTGATACGGCAAGAAGAAGATGGTCTTTACAATA
>CBIGQT010000839.1:0-1557 GCA_966191655.1 uncultured Ginsengibacter sp. | reverse complement strand
TGAATTTATAAAATGGGAAAAAAGCGATTATAATTTTCTTTTTACTCTCTTAAAAAAGTATACAGGCTAATATGAAAGTGTTGTGGCTGGCAAGTTGGTATCCCAATCCAATCAATACAACAAACGGTGATTTTGTGCAGCGGCATGCACAGGCAACAGCTTTTCTTTGTAAAGTTGATGTTATTCACGTTGAAGCGGTTACAACTAATACGTTAAGCCCAAAAATTTTTATTAAAACAATCCAACAAAATAAATTTTCTGAAACTATTGTTTTGTTCAATAAGCCGGCTTTGCCCGTAATTGGAAAGCTTATTGCACATAGAACATATCTGAAATTATTTAAACAGCAAGTTCAAAATTATATAGGTAAAAATGGGAAACCCGATCTGGTGCATGTACATGTAGCAATGAAAGCTGGCCTTATTGCATTATGGATGAAAAAAAAATTTGGGATTAATTACCTAATTACTGAACATTCAACATTGTTTACGGGAAATGCCGCTGATGCATATAAAAACAGAAATAGCTTATACAAAGCCGCAACAAAAAATATTTTCAAAAATGCATCGCTTGTTTTACCGGTAAGCAGAGATTTGGGAGAAGCAATTAATGCAACAACACCTATTCATTTTACTGTTATCTACAATTGTGTTAATACCGATTATTTTTTTTATGATACCTCTTCCCACGGGAAAAATTTCACGTTCATTCATGTATCAACATTAAACGATAAAAAAAATCCGCAGGATATTATCCAGGCATTTATTTATTTCAACCAAAAATATCCTGACTCAAAACTTATCATAGTTGGAGAAATAACGCCGGGGCTTTCAAATTATCTATCAAGATTAAAGTTTTCGTTCAGCGCTATTCAATTTACCGGGCTTGTGCCGTATGAGAATGTTGCGCAACTTATGCGACGAAGCAATTGTTTCGTTTTATTTTCAAGAGAGGAAAATATGCCATGCGTCGTATTGGAGGCTTTATGTTGCGGCTTGCCGGTTATTAGTTCTGATGTTGGCGGAGTAAGCGAAGTAATTGATAGTAAAAAAGGTTTGCTTGTACCTGATTATACAGTTGAGTCCTTACTTCAAACCATGATGAAAATGTATAATAATTATCGTTTTTATGACCGGAATAAAATTGCGGAAGAAGCAAAAAGAAATTTTTCCTATGATGTAATTGCCAAAGAAATATTTATCAAATACAACGAAGTCTTAAATATCAAGTAATGATATTTAAAATGATTCTATAATTACTCTAACATTTTAAACATAGCGCAATTGTTATCTTTGCCGCTTATGAAGAAAATCAGAAACTTCTGCATTATTGCGCATATTGATCATGGAAAGAGTACGCTTGCAGACCGGTTATTGGAATATACCAAAACTATCAGCGAAAGAGATATGATGGCACAGGTACTGGATGATATGGACCTGGAACGAGAAAAAGGTATTACAATTAAAAGTCACGCCATTCAGATGAACTATAACCATAATGGCGAACAATATATTTTTAATTTAATTGATACACCCGGCCATGTTGATTTTAGCTACG
>CBIGQT010000838.1:0-1559 GCA_966191655.1 uncultured Ginsengibacter sp. | reverse complement strand
TGTAATTGGTATCATTCACTTCCTGGCCAGGCAATGCTTTTGCCAAAACATTTTTATAAGCTTTTTTTATTTTAGTTTTTTCTGCAACGTCGTCAGGTGGAACTTTTGCATAATTCAATTCGAGTGCAACCAGCGAGTCTCTGTAAGTTGTTTTTTTTGCAAGCGCTATTTGCGTTTCATTAAAGTATATAGGCGCCTTATGAAACTGGTAAAATGAAAATACTAAAACTCCAAGTAAAAGTATCAGGAATTGCATGGGCACTTTAACAATGCCATTCATTAATAATCCCATTTTACCCTGTCGGTTGTCCTTCGCCGTTAGATACCGGCCCACCTGGCTTTGATCAGTTCCAAAATAGGAGAGCGCTAAAAAAAATCCGCCTATTATTCCGCTCCAGATGTTGTATTTATCTTTCCAGTCAAAGCCATTTTCCGTTCTTCCGGAAGTAATGATATTCATCTTGCCGCTTTTGCCCCCAATGTGCAATGCATCTATAAAACCTGTGCCGGCAGGCATCAGGTGAACAACAATATATCCTGCTAAAAACATACCGGCAAATACAATGATCAATTGTAATTTTTGTGTATGCGCAACTGCCCTGGCGCCGCCACTTACAGTATATATGATCAATAGTCCGCCCATAATGATATTGGTAACATAAATATTCCACCCAAGCAACGAACTCAATATTATAGAGGGTGCATAAATACTGATACCTGTAGAAAGACCGCGGGATACCTGGAACAGAAAAGAAGTGAGTGTTCTTGTTTTAAGATCGAAACGATTCTCCAAAAATTCATAAGCTGTATATACTTTCAGTTTATTAAAAACCGGAACAAAAACAATGCATATAACGATCATGGCTATGGGCAAACCAAAATAATACTGAACGAAACGCATACCATCAGTATAGGCCTGGCCGGGAGCACTTAAAAAAGTAACTGCGCTTGCCTGTGTTCCCATAATGCTCAACAGAACGAGATACCAGGGCATATCGCGGTTACTTAAAAAATAACCATCCAGGTTTTTGGTAGCCTTGCTTTTGTAAACTCCATAAATAATAATGGCAGAAAGTGAAGCAATCAGAACTATCCAATCAATATCACTCATAAGTTTTGCCTCTCAAGGTAATTTTTAAATAATGTCAATGATTAAAATAAACAGAAAGAAAATAATACAGTACTATCTGAAATAAAAGAAATGCAAGCACGATGATGTACCATTTATTCCAATATTTTTTTTCTGACTGCATCATCTGCTTTTTACTTTATAATAAGCTGAACTATTTATTTTTTGGCAATGCAATTAAATTCGCCATTAACCGATAAGCACCTGGAACTCCTGCTGGTAATTCACGAAAGAAAACAAGGCTCGCATATACGAAATTTCCTTTGCCATATTTTGCAATAACAAGGCTTCCGTTGGTTTGTTCTTCATCAGTATCATGCATGCCCAACGGTGTTTCATAATGCGAATCTAAAGTTACCGCCTGGTAAGTGCTTCTTTCCTGTATCCAGCCATCAAAATCTTTTTGAGTTATTTTATTTGGATAATTTAA
>CBIGQT010000837.1:0-1564 GCA_966191655.1 uncultured Ginsengibacter sp. | reverse complement strand
AATTCTCCGGCATACTTTGACCTTGCATAGTGACCAAGGGGATTCGGCTTATCCCAATCATCATAAAATTCCTTATTGCCGTCAAAAATTCCGGCAGTACTGATATATAATAAAGGAATGTCTAACTCATTCGCAATATAACAGGCATTTTCAACTGCAAGAGTATTTGTTTTATACGTTTCCTCAACATGTAGTTCACAATACTCCAAATCAGTAAACGCACCAAGATGAAAAAGATAATCGGGGTTAAATTCTAAAACGTCTTGCCGGTACGCGTTCAAGTCGCGAAAATCAAGATAAGTCAGCCATTTATCATTAACATCGATGTCCGTACATTTCAATTGATAGTTTTCTTTGAATTGCATGTAAAATGCTTCACCCAGCATTCCAGCACTGCCTGCTATGTAAATTTTTTTCATATTCGTATTGCTTCAGTTGTTTGAAGAGATTCATTCGTCTATCTCTTTGCAGGATTTAATCCTGATTAAGTCGGTTGCAAAGATATATTGTGGGTCTGATAGGCTTCAATAACAGAAGAAAATGTTCTTTTTCGGAATACTCGGTGTTCAATCTGGTAAATGCGTTTAGCCCTAATCTCCGGCATTCAGCCCCGTTGTTAAATAAGCGGGTTATCTTTTCACGTAGATCCAGATGATTTTTTATTTTAAACAGCAGCCCGGTTTCGCCGTCTAAAACCATTTCTTTTAAGCTGCCAATGTTTGTTGCAATAACGCATTTTCGAAACGCATAACTTTCTAAAATGCTATTCGGAAAATTGTCATACCATTCCGAAGGCACTATGGTAAAAGCGCAATTACACAGATAGCCCTGAATTTCGCTAAACGATTTTCTTCCCAAAAATTCAATATTCTCATTTTTATTTTTTAAATAGTTCTTTAATTCATCGTCAAATCCAGACGCTGAAAACCCGATGATTTTTAAATTAAATCCCGTGCTCTCAAAAGCTTTTATCATTGTCATCAATCCTTTTTCAGGTTCTATTCTCCCTACATACAACGCAAATGGCTCATAAGAAATTTTGGGTGCCGCAGGTATCGATTGAAAATTAAAGAAAGTGGGTATATGAACTATTTTAGACGAGGGAAGTCCGTATGCTTTAAGTTTTTCAATCGTGAACATCGAAGGCACTACGAAAACCTGTATTTTTTCCCTGATCTTTAATATTTGTTGAAATTTTAAAGATGCAGCTTTTATAAAAGAATACACCCGGGAGTCGTGAACACATTTATGAATAACCGCGTTCACCCTGGAGCCGTGCAAGCATCGCTCACAAATATCTTTTTCAACCGGCCGGTAAAACAGGGCATTTGAACAGATGAGCCCAAAATCAGAGATTCTATGGACAACCGGAATTTTGTTTCTCTTGGCAGCATCAAAAATGCTCGCAGAAATTTTGTTCTGGTAATGTAACACATAAATTATATCCGGTTTAACAACCCTGATCAACTGACTCAACTTTCTTTTTGCCTCAAACGAATAAAACATCCTTAAGAAACTCCGGAAAGTGGTTACGACATTAAATTTATTATACTCACTGAAATAG
>CBIGQT010000836.1:0-1567 GCA_966191655.1 uncultured Ginsengibacter sp. | reverse complement strand
GATACTTCCAAAACTTACATGGCTTCATCAGGTGAAGGCAGGGGGGAAATGGGAATAGATATTCCCGGGGCCATGAGCACCCGGTTCGTAAGTTTAGCACGTGCCAGCAATGCCAAATACAGTATTCTCGTTTATCCCGAAACAAAAACTTACGCTCTAAATATAATTGACACATCTCTTATCAATTCAAATATTGAAACATACGAGGTTACTAAAATTGGAAATGAAACCGTACAGGGCTATAACTGTACACATGTAAAATTGAAATCAACGACAGGTAAAGGCATGTTTAAGTCATCTTCAACAATGGATTTATGGACAAGTCAGGATGTGCCCGGATATACTTTTATTAAAAAAATAATGGTTGATCAAAATATAAAACCACAAATGTTACAAGCTCTGGAAAAAAATAACTGTGACGGTTACATTGTAAAGATGGCTTCAGAAGATAAAGACGTGTCCATGGAAATGAAAATTATAAAAGCAGAAAAGAAAACATTCCCTGCGTCGCTGTTTGAAATTCCATCAGGCTATAAAGAGTCTAATGAAAATATGATGTATCACATGCTTTCCGGGGCAAAAAAATAAATTTTAAAAAATATCTTTATTAAAATTTTAAACGTTTTTTTGAATATCATACCAGGTTTTGCGGGCTCATCCGCAGAATAAGGAAATAATATGCATATTGCATAATATTCTCCACCCATTAAATACAATGTATGATATTAAGAAGAGCTTTTATTTTTTTGTTTTTCATTTCGCTGTTCGGTAATACTTCAGCACAGCTTATTACTGCAGGCATGGAAATGGTAAAAGTGGATTTTACCTTGAATAATGATGGTGTTCCGGCTTACTCAGTTTCTTATGATCAAAAGACAATTATTAAGCCATCAACACTTGGGTTCACTCTTGTTAACACTGACAATTTCAACAGCAATTTTGAAATATTGGGTTCAGAAAAAAGATCCGTTGATGAAACCTGGAAACCTGTCTGGGGGCAGGTGAGCGAAATTCGCAACCATTATAATGAAGTAACTATCCATTTAAAACAACAATCTACCAATCGTTTATTGGATATCATTTTCAGGGTTTTTGCTGATGGTGTTGGCTTTCGTTACCAATTCCCTAAACAACCCGGAATAAAATATTTTATTGTCACTGACGAACTAACACAATTTAATTTAACGGGCAATCACAAGGCCTTCTGGATACCCGGCGATTATGACACTAACGAGTATCCGTACACGACCTGTAAATTAAGCGAAATAGATAATAAAGAACTCGTGGAAAAGAGTACAGCAATCGCTGTGCGTGTAGCCCCAGACCGTTATGCTGTGCAAACACCGCTGATGATGAAAACAGACGATGGTCTTTATATCAATATACATGAAGCTGCGCTGGTAAATTATCCTGCCATGCAATTGCATGTTGATACGGCTTCGTATGAATTATCTGCAAGACTGGTGCCTGATGCCATCGGCAACAAAGCTTATTTGCATGCACCCTTTCATGCGCCGTGGAGAACAATAATTGTAAGCGATAAAGCGACAGATATTCTTGCCTCAAA
>CBIGQT010000835.1:0-1569 GCA_966191655.1 uncultured Ginsengibacter sp. | reverse complement strand
ATATCTGTGCGTTCTTTTACACCTGTGCTTGACCGTGAGTGCTGCAACATTCCTTTTACAATGGCATCAGCTCTTTTGCCATGATGATTTATTTTTTCTTCATTCACTTCAATATCATTCAGTATTTCATTTTCAAGAATTGTATTCCTTTCGCCTTCCGCCTTTTGCCTTTCACCTTTTAGTTCTTCAATCAACTCTTTATTTACCTCAGAAAAATTATTCACGAAGTTTAACGGGTTTTGAATTTCGTGTGCGATACCTGCCGTTAGTTCTCCCAGTGAAGCCATCTTCTCCGACATAATTAATTGCCGTTGTGTTTTTCGTAGTGACAATAATGTTTTCCTGTTCATCCGGTACTGCCTGTAAACAAAAAACAGGGAGATACTAATGAGTATGATTGCAATTAAAGAACCCCAGAGAATGGTATTATTTTTTTTAATGGTAGCGGCCTGAACTGCGCTTTGTTGCCTGAGAACATTAATGCTATCATTTTGCTGTAATTCTTTTTCTTCGTTCTCATATTGGGCTACTTTAAAGGCGCTGTGCTCTCTGTCCTGTGTGTCAGTTAAGTCAAAATATTTATGAGTATAGTCATAAGCCTGCGCTGTATTTTTTTGTTGGCCAAAAAACAAGGAAAGTTCCCTGAGATATTCCAATTGCAGTTCGTTAGATTTTACTTCTACTGACTTATGATAAGCGCTTACCAAATATTTTCCGGCTGTCTCAAAATCTTTTTGCGCCGAATAATACTTGTAGTAACCATAGTCCAGCTCGAATCGGCCGTGGGCGCTGAATATCTTCATGTCAATTGAATCCGAAATTTTTTTGGCAACATTCAGATAATATAATGCCTCATTGTACTGACCTATACTCAAAAAAGAAAAAGCCTTTTCCAGTTGCGCTATAGCAACAAAATCATCAATTTTATTATCATTATATAATAGCGATGTGTCGGCAAAACGCAGGGCATCAGCATATTTTCCGAGCGCCCGGTTAGTTGCAGACAGGTTACAATAAACATTAGTCAAAAAGAAAGTTTCATTGGCTCTTTTTAACAAGGGTACTGACAGGTCGTAATATTCCATAGCCTTTTTATAGTTGCCCCAAAAAGAATAGGCGCTGGCAACAACCTCTAAATCGTTCAGGTAATTTTCAGTATCATAATTTTTGTAAATGGCTGCAGCTTTCAGGTAATTAGAAATTGCAAGATTATAATCTGCTTTATATAAATAATAGCCGGCAATGGCATGATAGCAGGGAGCAACATTTTCCACGGGACCGTTAGTTAAGTAATATTTTAATTTATCGCTATAGTACTTCAATCGGTCTTCCTGGTTACCGGCAAAGTTGTAAGTGAGGCGGGTAAAAAAAAGAAGCCGGGGCATTTTTTTATGGGTAAGATCAAACAAGCTGATGGCTTTATGTAAAGAATTTTGTCCTTCCAGGTAATCGTTTTTTGCAAAAAAAATAAAAGCTTCTAACATACTTTTATATGCTTCAATATTCTTTACAGGTTTTGTGTTGTTTAAATCAATCAACGCCCTGATGTAGTTGGCTGTGGAATCATCA
>CBIGQT010000834.1:0-1570 GCA_966191655.1 uncultured Ginsengibacter sp. | reverse complement strand
AAAGGGTTATTGCCGGTAAAAGAATAACTTCTTTCAACAGCGCTGTTTTTTGCTGCAGGTAAACTACCAATCACTGTCCATATAATGCCATTCGCACTTCTTTCAATATTGAAGTGGCTGCTGTTTTGTTCCTGTGCAGTTTTCCAAGATAAGAGCGTTTTACTTCCTTCACATTTTGTATTGAATGAAGTAAAATTTACGGGAAGTATAATATTTAAAGAGTCATCAGTAGCAGATATTCCGGGCAACAATGATAGCGGCATAAAAAAAAGCCCCTCGTCACTGGCATCCCAAAGTTTATCTCCAAGGATATCAATTTTCCAGGTGAAATGATTGGGCACAATACTAAAATCTACAAACGGATTTTGAAGCGAATCTTTTTTGATATATAAAAAAACTGTAAAAAAACTACCGCCGGCAAAAAAACGTATTGACGAAATCAATGCCTGCTTTGCATTTACGATTGTAGTGTTAGCCGTTTTGAGCCTATTTCCAAACAGGTTCCAATTTTGTCCATTATTGGTACTCATATAGTACATGCCGGTTGTACCTGTAAGAAACAAAGTATCATGTGCCGTAATTATATCGAAGACTCCTTCATTTGGGCTAATCTGTTCGAGAAGAAACCGTTCTTCCCACGTAGTAGAATTAGGTGCCAGGTAATCGTACAGTCCATTCGCCGTCGCCCCGACTATTAATATAATGATGGTACCTGCGATGGCATTTGCATTTAAGCTTATAGTTCCAAGTCCATTGTTAAAATGGAACCATTTGTTTTGGGAAACGGGATCTAATTTATAAACAGAATTTCCAAGTGTGGATGCATACAGGTCTCCTTTGAATTCACAGAAATCAGAAACATCCAAAGTGTCATTACCCGTTACAATATTTTGCCAGGTTATACCGCTATCTGAGCTTTTTGCAACATGCCTATGAGGAGCAGCAGCATATATTTCATTTTTATAAACAATAATACTGGTAACCAAAAAAAGGCCTGGTATAGCGCTTGTAGAATCCCACGTTATTCCTTTGTCTTTGCTGATATAAATAATATTTTCTCCGCCGGCATAAAGAATATTATCCTTATGATAAATGCTGGCGATATTAGCCGAAGGCAATTGCTGAACTCTTGTCCATTGAGAAAATGAAGTTGAAAAAGATAAGAGTAATGCAAGTGTAGTAAAAAACCTGTTCACCATTTTTTATGATTTATAAATAAAAATTGCGGGATAATTAATGCTGGCAAAATTGCCATTACTATCCTTGCATGATGACAGAGGTACTACCTATTTTGTGGGTGACAGGTTACCTATTTTACTATTGAAGGGATAAATAATTAGCGTTTTTATAATAGCTAATTGGTTTTGATAATCTTTGTGTCTGAAGAATACTTTTTATGTTTATTTAGAATCACTGTACTTTATAGCTTAATGCTATGGCTAAGCAAAAATATAACGATATGGTGTAAACGAGGAACCGGCTATTCTTTTGTCACATCATCTAGCAGCCGACGGAGCATATTAGCCTTATCAATTATTTCATTGCTTTCAATATCGCTAACTGAAGGCAT
>CBIGQT010000833.1:0-1572 GCA_966191655.1 uncultured Ginsengibacter sp. | reverse complement strand
GCTTATATGTATCATCAAACCCACCACAGGAGGATGATCAAAATATCCCCAGGCTAAATATTTACCATAAAGAAAATAATAAGCTTCATCGGGATTAATTTCAGTATAGATAGCCTGCAGAAGATTGACCAGAAACCAACACACCAACAAAAAAATAAACAGCTCCTTTTTGTTTGCCTTATAATAATTCATGTGTAAACATTAGTAAGTTATAAATTGTCCTGTAAGGGTGGTTCATTTATCAGGAAACACTTCCTGCAATATTCAAAATATATTTTTTAAAACGCCGGATTTGGTAACTATCTCAACATCTATTTCTGTTCATAACATAATGCCGAAGATATTTTATAATCTTTTGTATAAACAACAAGCTTCCATGAATCTTTTATAGGATGGTTACATATGGTTGTTGGCAGACAACTCTATAAAATTTTGAATAAAATTTCCATTATTGTTTGCTTTTTTAGTAACAGGTAAATTTATGATAAATACTGTATTTGAAGTATGTAAAGAGTTTGCTATAAAATATATTCACCGCGATGCATAGTGGATTCAGGCAGGGGAATGTTGGTTTCTTTCATGGACTGCAGCAGGTTAATTTCAATATTGCGGGTAATACTGTTTAGCGGAATACAGGATGGAGATATTTCGAAAGGGTTCATAATATTCATACCATTAATATGCGTGGTATGAAAAACAAAGCCAATCAGCCAGCCAAAAAATATTGACCATCCACTGATATTTTCAGATAAAGCCATAGTAGTAAGTATCACAAGTATCCAGATAAAGAGCCTTGTAAAATAAATATACGTGGTGGGGAAAACAGTGTTATTAATGCGTTCTGATTTGCCCATGCCATCGCAAAATTTAGTAAGCATTTCGTTTAGTGCACGAAAACGGAAACCGTCGGTTTTATTATTATCTGAAAGCTGCTGAAGGTCGTATGCCTGCAAATCGAGTATGGCATTGGGAATATTGGCAACATGCTGCACAGCAGCTGCATCGGCCGGTGTTAAAAACTGCGTATAATGCTCATCATCCTTTTGTTTGCGCAGACTTGCCTTTAAAGCATATAAAAACCCAATGTGCCGCTTTATCATTTTCCCGGCAAGTATTTCATCATGTGAATAGGCCAGCAGGTTCCGGGTCCAGGTACGCGAATCGTTAACAATACCACCCCATATTGTGCGTGCTTCCCACCACCTGCTGTAAGCCTGGTTATTATTGAAACCTATAAAAAAAGCAATGGCCGTGCCCATTAAAGTAGGCAGTGATGATGGTATGTGAAAATCTAAAAACAGTCTTGAATCAACAAAATATGCAATGGTACAAAGTGCAAGCATCAACAAATCAATCTTCCAGGTTATTTTAACTACGCGATATAAACTCAGCCTCTGTTTTAGCAACATATAAAAATCATTTCAGGTAATGAATATAACAATATACTTTCAACCCATCGTATACTTATTATCAAAATCTCTTTTTACTGATTTATTTTAAAAACATTTTTTGCCGGGTTATTTCCCAACTTCATACTTCATCCCTTCTGTAATACCCTTCCAATCATCTGTT
>CBIGQT010000832.1:0-1579 GCA_966191655.1 uncultured Ginsengibacter sp. | reverse complement strand
AGCAATTTTTTTTCTTATTCTATTATCGCCTATCCCAATTATCCATTCGGGATTTCGCAGCTTTAAAATGTCTTTATTGTTACTGACTATATAATCAAGAAGGGTGGTTTTATTGGGATCGTCATCATATAATTCTTTGACAACATAACCTGAAGTTTCAAGAATTTCAATAATTACTTTACTATGTCCACTTGCGCCGTATATACAATATGCATTTTTCATAATTTATTCTCCTGCAAACTTTTCCATTGTCACAGATGTACCTGAACTAACGCCCTCGGAAATAAACACTTTTTTAATTGTCAAAATAAAAATTTTAATATCCAATATAAATGATAAATGATCTACATACCACACATCGTATTCAAATTTTTTTTTCCAGCTTATAGTATTTCGGCCATTTACCTGCGCCCAGCCGGTAATACCTGGTTTTACATTATGTCTTCTTTTTTGGAAATCGTTATATAATGGCAGGTATTCAATCAATAAGGGTCTTGGCCCTATTAAACTCATTTCTCCCTTAATTACATTTATCAACTGAGGCATTTCATCAACAGATATTTTACGAATTAATTTCCCCACTACAGTTAGCCGTTCCCTATCGGACAATAAATTTCCTTTATCATCCTTACTATCATTCATAGTTTTAAACTTTACCATTTTAAAAATTTTTCCATGCAGTCCCGGCCTGCTCTGCAAAAAAAATGGGCTTCCTTTGTTTACAATAATTAATAAAATACTTATTATCAAAAAAACAGGCAGCAGGAATACAAAAACTGTGATTGAAAATATGAAATCGAGTATTGGCTTAACAAAATCCCGGTATAACATTTTAAAAGAAGTTATTTATTATAACAATTTCCAACTTTTTTAAATAATAATTTTTATAAATATTTTTGTGTTTTCTCCTGAATTAGCTTGATGTACTTCACAGAAAGCCGGTAACGGTCAAAATTAATTTTCGCATAATTATAACCGTTAGTACCCTCTTTATCTAACCGATCGGCATCATTTAAATACATCCTGATATTATTATTATATGCTTCAATATTTTCCGGCTCAACATAAACGCCACAACGGGCATCTTCAACTAATTGCCGCGATACGCCATCAATAGCCATAAGCACCGGTTTTTTACAACTCATGTAGTCAAAAGTTTTGTTAGAATATACTGTTTTAAAAGCATCCGCCTTTTTTAAAACCGAAGCGCCCATTTCTGAAGCCAGTATATATTTAAATACTTCTTTCTTTGGTACCGAATCTATAAATCTTACATTCTTCACGTTCATTTCAACCGCCATTTGTTTCAATTTCTCTTTTTCCATTCCCTGTCCAATCAAAAGAAAAAGTACCGAAGTGTCTTCTAATTTTTTTCCTGCTTCCAATATTTGTTGTAAATGATTGGCAATACCATGAGCCCCTACATAAGTTATTACAAATTTCCCGTCTAAATCCATTTGGCTGCGAAAACCCTCCCTGTCAAATTGTTGCAATAATTCTTCGGACAAACCAAAATCAGATGCATTGGGAATCATGATCAATTTTCTTTCAGGAACGTTTTTAATAGTTAATAATGTTT
>CBIGQT010000831.1:0-1580 GCA_966191655.1 uncultured Ginsengibacter sp. | reverse complement strand
AATTCAGCGGTTTTAAAGGAAGGCAGTTCAAGCACGATTTGTTTTTGACGGCTTACATCAAGGATCTTAAAAACTTTTGCCGCCCGGTTTATACTCATGTTGGCAATTATCTGCGCCTCATAATCGGGGTAATCATATACAAGATCCGCTACATCGCTTATGTTCTGGTCATCGAGGAAATTACGTATTGACTGCAGGTCGTTTTCCTGCATAAACTGCTCAAACTGTTCTTTTATTGAAAGCTGTTCCAATTCAAAGCTCATGCACGCAAATTAGTGAAACAAATTTTAGAGATTGCTATAAAATTCAGGATAAAAATGCATTGCAATCAAAGGCCGCATATTATATTGTGGTCTTAATTATTCTAACCTAATATGAAGTCATCTTTTATAACGATAACAACTTCGCCTAAACGTGGCCGGGGCGTATTTACAACAAAGAACATAAAGAAAGGAACGGTTATTGAAATTTCCCCGGTGCTGGTATTAACCGAAAAAGAACGCAAAACACTGGAGAAAACAATACTATACCATTATGTTTTTGAATGGGGAAATGATAAAAAGAAAGCCGCCCTGGCCCTTGGTTATATTTCTTTATATAATCACAGTTACAATTCCAATTGTGAATATGAAATGGAATTCGGCAAAAAACTAATGACGATAAAGGCTGTGAAAAATATTAAAAAAGGTGAAGAACTCTTTATAAATTATAATGCAACCCATAACGATAAAACGGAAGTGTGGTTTGATGCAAAATAAATTTCGGTACGGGCAAGGAAATTAATGTTTGGCAACGGGATCGTTTTAGAATATATAAAGGATTTATCAGGTCATTGTGATATAAAAACCACTGAACGATATGTACATGTAAGTAAAAAAGTCCTGGAAAATATTGTTGGTCCGTTTGATGATTTGTATTCCGGGGACTTTTAACCTATTTCTGACAACTCTTCAATATCATAAGGCATCCTGCCTTGTTGAGCAACCCTTTATAAATATTTGCCGTTTGCTTGCTGATAAAATTGTAACCATGAAAAATAGTGTTTTCAACTTTTGTTTGTTGTTAACCTTATGTATCACTATTGCGTCGTGTAAAAAGAATGGATTAAACGAAAGCCCTATGCTTCCTGGCAGTGGCAGGACAGTCCGCTTCATACTTTATACTGACCAGGATTTTTCTAATAATAACTCCGTCATTCATTTTTCCGTCTTTATCAAAAAGGGAAGCGTTTATGTTTTTGATACGACCGGGAGCAATTTGCTTTTTGATTCGGCTTTCGCACCTATGCAGATAAAAGATATTCCTGACCCTGCACATAAAATAGTGGTTGAAAAGAAAGTGGTTGGCTATGATGATGCAGACCTTACGGCCGGCTTTATCTATACAATCGAGAATGTGGGGAATTCATGGCACATTGATACAAGCGGCGCTGGAAATCCGTTGAAGGTGATAGACTATAATTTCAGGTAAAAGTGGTTGGTGAATTTTCATGTCGCAGCGGGTCTTCATTGCTGAGCAAATGTTTGCAGCAATATAAACATCAACAATAAAATATTAATTTGGCTTCAGTTATCGGTAGA
>CBIGQT010000830.1:0-1580 GCA_966191655.1 uncultured Ginsengibacter sp. | reverse complement strand
CTACATCAGTCAATGTAATATTTTCACTAAAATTATTATTTAGAAATGTCATTATTTTTTCGATCCTGCGGCTGTTGTAAGATGGCGTTTCAATGTTGAAAGATAAATCTGACAACGTTCTTAGGCTTCTGGAGGCTGAAAGGTCATGAAGTATAGACATTAATTCCAGCACGGAATCGAAGCCGTGTTTCTGAGGTAATTCTACCAACCTCGGCATTATCGCTTTTGTAGCAGCCTTCGAAAATAATACACCTCTTGTAGAACGTTGCAACAGCGTTCTTATAAAACATAGTTGGTTGCGTTGTAAAAATTTTTCATCAAAAAGATCGCGGTGAAACTGTATAGTTATTTCTTTAATGAGTTTTCCTTTACACTTGTGCGTAAACCAGGCGTGTTGCAGGTTTGGCCCTACCAATACGAGTTCCAGATTTTCTATTTCTTCAATATGGTCTCCAACAACACGTTTGGCTCCTGCGGCATTTTGAATAAAATTTAATTCAAACTCATCATGATAATGTAACGGAAAATCAAACTCCCTTTTACTCCTGGAAAAAATTGTGAAGCAGTCACTCTGTGTAAGGGGAGTGATTTCTCTTAAGATCTTAGTGGTTTGACTCATTATCAAAAAGAGTTAGGTTACTAATAAGCTATTAATAAAGTATTATAAAATAATAGAGACTTTTTTTACTGAGATAGCTGCAAATAAAGATAGCAAAATTCTAAAAAAATGAATTTAAATAATAAAACATAAATAAAAGATAAAAAAGTATCTGTGTTGTTATACAATCTAAAATAGTTTTGATAAAGTTATTGCCTGGTAGATGAGAAAATATATGTCCTTAATAAATGGATTGATATCCCATCATCAAAAATTGATTGCATTCCGGAAAACAAGTTGAAAAAATATAATATTTTTCAACACAATTGTATGTGTTTCTTTTACACGATAAATGTATTATCATGCTCTTTTAAATTAAATTATGATAAAAAAAATACTTTTACTTTTCCACGTTGCTGTGTTGTGTTCTCAAATTATTTCTGCTCAATCCTCATTTATAAAAGCCAAAGGAGAACAGTTCTTTCTTAATAATCAACCGTATTATTATATCGGAACCAATTATTGGTATGGTGGCCTGCTTGCACTAAAGAAAGATAAGCAAAAAGGAATTGAAAGGTTAAAGGAAGAACTGGATTTTTTGAAAAAAAACGGGGTAACCAATGTACGGGTGTTGGGTGGATCAGAGGGAAGTGGTTTAATAAACGGAGTGAATAGAGTAGGTCCTCCTCTTCAACCGGAACAAGGCATTTTCGATCCTGAATTTTTAAAAGGAATGGATGCACTTTTAGTTGAATTAGGTAAAAGAAAAATGACGGCAGTTATTTACCTGAGCAATAACTGGAACTGGAGTGGCGGCTTTCTTCAATACATTAAATGGAATGGATTGATACCGGATTCCGCATTTGAAAAAGATATTCCCTGGGGCGAACTGGGAGCCTACACCAGCAAATTTTATGATTGCGAAAAATGTAAGGCAGATTATTTAAACCAGGTAAAATATATTATTACTCATACCAATTCT
>CBIGQT010000829.1:0-1581 GCA_966191655.1 uncultured Ginsengibacter sp. | reverse complement strand
GTCTCGGCAAGTGGTCTGAAATATTGAAAGACACGGTTCAACCAAATCAAAAATGGACTTATGCCAGCCTTCTTGATGATTTTGCCAGAGGCATGGCTTATGTAAATACCGGGCAAATTACGCTGGCAAAAAAACATCTTGCCCAGCTGAAAGAGAAAACAAAAGATCCGATTTTAGAAAAAAGAAGAATTCCTTTTAACGCTCCTTTACCGATAGCGCTGGTTGCAGAAAATATTTTAAATGGAATTGAAAAGTATGCTGGGCAAAATGTATCAACTGATGTTAATACGGGCCACATTATACAAGATACTGTGCCAGCCTCTCCAGTAATAAAAAAGTCTACTCTTCCATCAAATATCTTATATGTTTTAGATGGGAAAATTATTCCAAAGGATGAATTGAATACAATGTCTCCGGATATTATATACTCAATTAGTGTATTAAAAGGCGAAGGGGCAATAACTAAATATGGCGATAAAGGAAAGAACGGCGTGATTGAAATTATTACGAAACCCGTTAGAGTTTTGCAAACCGATACAGTTCCTGACAAAGTTTTCACCAAAGTTGAAAATGAAGCAGAATTTCCAGGAGGTCAAATGGCTTGGATTAAATATATAGTCAGCAAAATACAGGATTCTATAGGGTCTTTTACCGACAAAGATTACGGAACCTGTTTAGTAAAATTTATTGTAAATACTGATGGAACTGTTAGCAAGGTAGAAGCAACAACTATGAAAGATACTCACTTGGCAGAGACAGCAATGAATGCAATTCGCACAGGCCCTAAGTGGATTCCGGCAACTCAGAATGGTCATGTAGTGGCTGCTTACCGTTTACAACCTGTAACGCTTACAGATCCTGATAAGAAGTTAATTCATTTCTAAAACTTTTGGAAAGTGTACACTTTCCAAAAGTTTATTTTTAAAAAACCAACTCACCATTTTTAGTTTTTATTACCAACTCTTTTTTATCACTCTCTTCTACCCTTCCTACAATTTGTGCATCAATATTAAATGAAGCAGCTTCTTTTATAATTGTTTCAGCAAAATCTTCATCAGTATAAATTTCCATTCTGCAACCCATATTAAAGACCTGGTACATTTCGCGATCATCGGCTCCGCTTGCTTCCTGTATTTCTTTAAAAATTTCCGGAGCTTCAAATAAATTATCTTTTATTACTTTAATATTTTCGGGAATATATTTTAAACATTTCGTTTGTCCCCCACCGCTACAATGTATCAATCCATATATTTTATCAAAATTATCTTCCAATAACTTTTTCATTAATGGCGCATACGTTCTTGTAGGTGAAAGAATATTTTTTATATCAGCAATCCTGTTTTTACCAATATATACAACATCATCACTTAAAGAATTATCATAACTCTCTTTATAATTTTCTGCATAATATTTATTAAGAATATCATGCCGTGCAGAAGTTAAGCCATTGCTTCCAATTCCACTGTTATAAGCAGTTTCATAACTGGCACGCCCAAACGAAGCCAAGCCTACAATTACATTACCGGGCTGTATTTTCTCATTGGAAATAATTTTATCCTTTGGCCAACGGGCAGTCATGGT
>CBIGQT010000828.1:0-1584 GCA_966191655.1 uncultured Ginsengibacter sp. | reverse complement strand
CCGTTAACAATCCTTCCTGGTGTCCTTTTTTTGTGAGCTGATTTAAGTTATTAGCAATGCCAATTAACTGCCTGACAAAAAGCCTTTCTTCTTCATTTAACCTTGAAATAATTTTTCCATTTAATGCCATCTCGCGGATATAAATGGCTTAATTTTTCAGCAATTGCATCTTCAATAATAATTTTGATTTGTTTCCAAAACTCAGTTGGAGCTATTGGAAAAAGCATTGGCGTTTCATTCATACTTCTACATTTTCTTGTTCACAATTGAAATTCCAATAGCGAAATTAGTAAGGCTGATTATTAAAAACAATACATGGCTAAATATTGAACAGGTCTGTGTAGGGTCCCGTTAACAAAAGAAATCACGCTTTTGGATTGTAAAGATTAAAGAAAGTAAATTAAGGTAAGGGCGATTAAGTTTATTGATTTAAAGAAAGAAATTCTATGCAAAAAAATTAACAGAATTAAATTTTCTAAACTGCTTTTTAATTCCACTGCCAGAAAAAGGATATATCACATGGATTATATACATTTTCAGGATCCCTTATCCAGTCCAGGAAATCACCTTCTTCAATGCTATGCAATAATTGCATTCTTTTGTAGTGCCGAGATGCTGCCACGAAACATTTCAATAAATATAACTTCTGAATTTTTTGTTATTGATGCACGAAGCCTACCAATAGCATGGACACGGTAAGTTTCTTTAAAGCGTGTATGGTTCATATTATTCTATTCTAATTAAACAGAGTTTGTTGTGACTTCCTACGCAATCATTTTTATTTGTGACTTAGAAGCGGCAATTTTATCATTTAGCATCTTACACCATTTTTCTACTAGCTGAAGTTCTCCAGTTAAAGTTGGACTGCTATAATCTGCGTTATAAAATTCTAATATTGTATCAGCTTTGCGTTTGTCCCGGTGTTCGAATACCAATTCAAGTTTGTCAATGATTTTAAAGATGCCATCTTCATTGCTTCCGTTTCTGGTTGCGGTTATCACATGGCACCTTTGAATTTCATGCAAAGTTACCAGTTGATGGGTTTCTATATCGTTCACTTTTTTTACAAAAAAAACCAGATTGGTGTCGTTGTCTATTCCGATCGCCGCATGCGTTAAAAAGTCGTAAGTAGAGAGCTTGCCATTATTTTTATGTGCCATCTCTAAAAGTGTTAGTAAAAATTGCTTTTCTCGTTTCTTGCTGTTTCTGCCCATTATTACAAATGGTATAGAGCAAAAGAGTATAAATAATATTGCGATAATTATTGTTCCTGAATCCATTTTATTTTTTTTATTTTTTAATAATACATTATCGTGACAGGCATAAAAATAAATTTCACACCTGCAAAAAAGGAAAATACAATTGCCTTCTTATTATCAAGGCATAAATAAAAATGGATTACCAGAAATGATGGAACGGATAAATAAAGTCGGTTTGTTTTAACCGGATCAATAAATTTTGTGCATAAAAGTTGTACTGTGAAATTGCACTAAAAAACAATTTCTCTGTTGCATTGGCGCAGGCAGCAATCGTGTGAGCCGAGTCGCTTGCAACAACTTAATGATGCCGAGCCGCTGAGCAACG
>CBIGQT010000827.1:0-1586 GCA_966191655.1 uncultured Ginsengibacter sp. | reverse complement strand
TAAGTAAGTTTTATGTAAGCTAAACATACAAGTATCGTGTTGTAAACTTAAGCTTTAGGGTGGTAATTTTTATACAATAACCTCAGCATAGATGGCAAAACTATAAGTAATAGCGGCAATGCAATTATAAAGCCTCCTATAACGGCAATGGCTAACGGCTGATGTAACTCAGCGCCGGCGCCTATTCCAAGCGCAAGCGGCATAAGTGCAATGATTGCGCCGAGTGCTGTCATAAGTTTTGGACGCAGTCTTGTAGAGATGGCATACACGATAGATTCATCCACATTTTTATCATGTAATGTTTCTTTAAATTGCAAAAACGTAAAGATGGAATTTTCACCGATAATTCCAACAATCATAATCAGGCCGGTATAGCTTCCTACATTTAAAGGCGTGCCTGTTATTAAAAGTGCGATGTAGCTGCCGGCAATACCCATCACGGCAATGATTAAAATGATAAAGGCGGCTTTTATTTCTTTAAATAAAAAAAGTATAACACCAAAGACCAAAATGCTCGATGCGATAAGAATGGTTAGCAATTCAGAAAAAGATTGTTGTTGTGATGCGTAGTCGCCACCATACTCAATGCTGTAACCGGTTGGAAGATTTATAGAACGGGTTATTTTGCTTTTAATGTCTTTGATGGTACTGCCAAGGTCGCGATTTTCAAGTCTTGCAGAAACTACTCCCATTGACTGTAAATTTTCTCTTTCAATTTGTGCAGCGCCAGAATTGAAGGTTATAGTTGCCAGTTCACTTATGGGTTTAAGTCTTCCATCGGGCAAAAATATCTTTAAGTTTTTTAAATCTTCAACTGTTCGTATCCTTGCTCCCGGATAGATTACTCTCACAGGATTAACCCGGTTTTTTTCAAAAATATCACCGGTAACGTTTCCTTCTAAGGCAGTCTGAACCTGCATTTGAAGATTAGCAGAACTAATACCGTACTGCGCAATTTTTGTATAATCAGGATGAACCGATAAAGATGGGCCGGCTATCACAATACCGTCAAACACATCTGCTGTTCCCTTCACATTGTCGATAACAGCACTTACCTGTTTGGAAAGTTCATACAGCTTTTGCTGATCGTTTCCGAAAATTTTTATTTCAATAGGTTGCACAGAGGTCATAAGGTCGCCAAGCATATCACCTATTACCTGTCCAAAATCTACTCTCAATTCCGGTTGAGATGATTCAATTCTTTTTCTAATATCTTCAATAACCTGATCAGTTGTTTTAGTTCTTTTGGTCTTTAATTGTATCAGGTAGTCGCCACCGTTAGGTTCCGTTATAAAGAAGCCCATTTGCGTGCCGGTTCGCCGTGAATAAGCGCTCACCTCCGGCGTTGAAGCAACTATTTTATCAACGGCTTGTAATTCGCGGTTGGTTTCTTCCAGAGAAGTTCCGGGTATAGATGTATAGTCCAGCACAATACTTCCTTCATCCATATTGGGAAGAAAGCCTGTTTGTAATTTTGGCAAAATCAATATGATGGCGACAATTAACCCGGCAACAAAAATAAAGCTCACCCATGGACGCAGGATAAACCATTTCACCCAACCATGCTTCTTTACTTCTTCATGCTC
>CBIGQT010000826.1:0-1587 GCA_966191655.1 uncultured Ginsengibacter sp. | reverse complement strand
TTCATCCCACAAACCTGAATTAATAAAAGATTGAAGCGTCTTCGCTCCTCCTTCTATCATCACACTTTGAATATTCATCTCAAAAAGGGACTGGACTATTTCGTCAATAAAATTTTCATTCTCAAACTTGATGAAAACCAAATTTTCTTCTATGGAATTTTTTGAAGCATTGTAAACTATTGTCTTTGCCTCTTCATTGAAAATATGCAATGAAGTGGGTAATACTAATTTTTTATCAATAACAATTCTTACAGGATTCTTTCCTTCCCAAAGTCGAACAGTTAAAAACGGATTATCATGAAGGGTCGTATTCGTTCCAATTAGAATGCCTGCTTCTTCGCTTCGCCACTTGTGCACGAGGCGATTTGAATAATCATTACTGATTAACATTCTTTGCCCTTTATTTCCGATTATTCCGTCAAGCGACTGTGCCCATTTCAAAATAATATAAGGCCTGAACTTTTGATGAAAAGTAAAAAAGCGTTTATTAAGTTCAATGCATTCTTTTTCCAATATACCTGTAATAACTTCTACACCCGCATTTTGTAATTTTAAAATTCCCTTTCCATAAACTTCTTTATAAATGTCCTGGCAGCCTATAACCACTTTTGGAATTTTATTTTGAATTATCAAGTCGGAGCATGGTGGAGTTTTTCCAAAATGAGAACAAGGTTCTAATGAAACATATAAAGTGCTTTTTTCAATCAGGCCACGGTCAGCCTCATTTACAGCATTAATGCAATTTACTTCGGCATGTGCTTCACCATATTTTTGATGATAGCCTTCTCCGATGATTTTATCTTTATATACCAACACGGCACCCACCATTGGGTTGGGCGCAACATTGCCTGCTCCCAATTCTGCAAGCTGTAGACACCTGCTCATATATTGCTCATCTCTCGTCAAAATAAATAATATTGCTTCGCAAAATAATTAAGTTTGCTTTAATGACAACGGAATTGTACTTTAATGATTTTCTGAATAGTCTTGTTTCTATATATGAATTCGGTGAAGCTGCTAATATAACGGACTGGGTATTCGAAAGTATAACCGGCTGGAATCGATTTAAAAGAACAATGTATAAAGAGGTGGAATTACCAATTGAACAGGTTCAGCAATTAGATAAATACTTGCGTGAGCTTCTAAAGCACAAGCCGGTGCAATATATTTTGAACGAAGCCTGGTTTTATAAAATGAAATTTTATGTAAATGAATCTGTTTTAATTCCGCGTCCTGAAACAGAGGAACTGGTTGAATGGATTATAGATGATTTCTCAGGAAGACATAGAATACAAAGTAACAATTTTAAAACATTAGATATAGGTACCGGAAGTGGCTGTATTTCTATCTCACTTAAAAAGGAATTAAAAGATATAGAAAATGATGCAATTGATATAAGTGAGAATGCCCTGGAAATTGCAAAGAAAAATGCGGCGCAATTGAATGCAAAAATTAATTTTTTTAAGCTGGATTTTTTAAGTGAGAGTTTATGGAATTCACTTGAAATGTATGATGTAATCATTAGTAATCCTCCCTACATTCCTGCATTAGAAAAAGAAAAATTGGCAAAAAATGTAACTGAATTTG
>CBIGQT010000825.1:0-1590 GCA_966191655.1 uncultured Ginsengibacter sp. | reverse complement strand
TGGTTCGAATCCAGTCTGCCCGACTTATGGCTCTGTTAACACAGAGCTTTTTTATGCCGCATTTTGTGTATATACTGCAAAGTCTGAAAGATGGTAAATATTACGTTGGAGAAACTTTCAACGTTGAGGCAAGACTACATTTTCATAATGCAGGTTTACAGCGATCAACAAAGTACAGGTGTCCTTTTAAAATAGTGTTGATTGAAGCCTATACTGACAGGATCCTGGCGCTCAAAAGAGAAAAAGAAATTAAAAGTTGGAAAGGTGGAATACAATTTAAAAAATTAATTGAGGGCAGTGGTCCCGCATCGCGGGACACTACGTTCGGGACGTAGGGGTCGCTGGTTCGAATCCAGTCTGCCCGACTTATGGCTCTGTTAACACAGAGCTTTTTTATTCAGGGCAGTAGTCCAGCATCGCGGGACACTAGAGAGGCCTGCGCCACGAGCGAAGACCTCTCAAATTAATAACTCCTTATTGCTGTGCAGGCTTAGCATTGATAGAAGCACGCATTGCAGTTAACTGCCCAAGCCGCTCCTGTTTTTTGGCAAGTTGGCCAGTCAGTGACGCTATTTTGTCGTCTTGATTGCCTACATCATTATTTGCCGATTGGGCATCTTTTGCTTCGCGATAAGCTTTTTTAGATTTTCGTTTTGCTTTTCTTGCTTCCTTTACACCGCCCTGGGTTGCCTTATCAGCCTGTACACTGCTGGTTACTGCTGCATCCTGGGCAGTTGATTCTGCAGTCTTAGCTTTGGCTTGGTAGCCGGGCATGTTGTTTTGTGCTATTGTTAATTTGGCGGTAAGGTCTGCAATGTCATTGCTTACTTCTGTAAACTCTTTGTTTAGTTTAACCGTGTCTGACTGTGTTTTATACACCTGAGCGTAAGCAGTAAAGCTGGTCGCCATTAGAGTTAGAAAACAAACTACATAAATTTTATTTTTCATAATTTTTCTTTTTAAAGAATTTAATCGTCACAATCCGCAACCTCTTTTCTAAGGAAAATAGATAGGAAACCCATGTAGCCTTTTAAAGCTCCATTTAAGTATATCTTATTTTGATTGTGATACCCGGAGAAAGCCGCTGCAAAAATTGAAACCAGTGATGGTCAAGTTGGAATATTTACCAGAAGCTTTGAGAGAGGATACACTTAAGGTATGCTATTAATCTAACAGTAGCAGATTTATTTATTGAATCGACCTATAGAGAATATTCAAAAAATATTGCTGGATAAAAAACGAAACAAAAGATAGTTGTGAAGACAACATTGACCGAAAAAAATTATGTCGACAAAAATCTTTCAACTGTATTGCAAATATGCCAAGCGTTACAGCGTAGAAGTGATTGTGACTAATCGGCTAAACTTTAATGATTTCCTTTATCGGTTCAGAGATTCCACTTATTATTTCACGGGCCCGGACGAGTTCGTGACTTTTTATTTATATACCGCAAAAATGACATACATTAGTATAGCCATGATGAAATATCTGCTTATAGTATTTGCACTCATCTCCTGCAAAAGCAAAACGCCTGAACAGCCGGCAAACTCAGTTGCATTAATGTATGCTTCGATCAGGGTGATAAAGGAA
>CBIGQT010000824.1:0-1592 GCA_966191655.1 uncultured Ginsengibacter sp. | reverse complement strand
TTTAAACTGTTGCTCCGGTTCCGTAACCTTTGCCATATTCTCAATAATCTTACCTATTGCATTTTAGTTCTCCATTTATTATTTCAATATCGCAATTGGCCTTACATAATTTACTAAACTTATCAGCATCTTTCCCGGCTCTTCTAAAGGTATTAGATGAGCGGAATTTTCAAACCAAACTCCTTTTTTTAACGGAGCCTTTACATGGCTTAACCATAAAGCTGTTGGCGCGGAGGGCGTTGTATAGTCGTGTCTTCCCATCAACATGAAAACCGGAATAGGGAATTGTTTTATGCTATCAAAATTCACATTTAAAAATTCCGGTAAAATCAGGCCCAGCGTAAAAACATTGCCTTCGTTAATGGCCTCAACATCTTTCCGAGTATATTCTGGAGATAGTAGAGGCGCATTAAAAAAATATTTTGAATCATGCCTGAATGCTGATAATCCACCATAAAATTGTGCCCATTTTCTGGCGATGATAATTCTCTCCCGTGTTATTGGTTTGTTCCCGGGATAAGGCGCAATTGATTTTAATTCTTTCAGTGCCTCCTCGTTCTTAAATTTAGTGGCTTGTGTAACCGCATAATTATAACTTAACCGTTCATTATCTCTTGTATTGATCACCTGTCCTATTCCCACATAAGCAAAAAATAAATCCGGCCTTTTTAATGCAGCGTCCATTCCAATTACGGTTCCCCAGCTATGGCCGATTAAAAAAACTTTTCTTCTATGATATTTGTTTTCGATGAAATCAGCGAGTTGTACTGCATCATTTACAAATTGATCAATATGAATGGTAGCGCCTAAACCGGATGTATCGTTTGAATCAAAAGTTTTTCCTGCCGCACGCTGATCGTAATTTACAACTATGAAATATTCTTCAAGAGGCCTTTGAAACATCCACATTAGCGGCGACATTGGAGAGGCGGGTCCACCATGTATGAATAATATTATTGGATTCGCTGTGTCTTGTCCGCGTACGTAAATCCATTGCTTTATACCGCCAATATTTGCTTCATAATTTTCCTGGATCCCTTTTGGATTTACTATTGAATCCAGGTCCTTAATAATTTCATTTCCACCGGAATATTTATCACAGGTATCAATTTGCTGAGCGTAACTAATGATAGAAAAATTAAAAATAAATAAGAAAATTAAAAGTATATTTTTCATTTTATTGCTCAATTTTTTTAAATGTTGCAATAAAATATTTACAAAAAACGAGCCTGTTAAAATTTCAGAACTCAAAGAAGTGTTAATAATCAATGGTATTGCGTTAATGGCATGAAATTTTTTTTTTTAACAAGTAGTATTTCTCAAAAATTATGAAAAGATATTTTTATTATTCCTATGTCCTATTTTAAAAAGTTCAATCATTATTATGATGTAAACAATTTTAATAACACAATAAAAAATACCAGCTATGTCAAATCAATTCTCTGCAAACAAAGTATTTATTACCGGAGCAACAGGTGTTCTCGGCAAACGGGTTGTGAAATCATTAATCGACAAAGATATCCAGGTTGTCGCACTAAGCCGCTCGGCAAGTAATTCTTCGCAGCTAAAGCAAGCCGGTGTCGAAGTAGTTG
>CBIGQT010000823.1:0-1596 GCA_966191655.1 uncultured Ginsengibacter sp. | reverse complement strand
CAAAACCCTACATAAAAACCAAAGAGATTGATGATTGGAAGAGGCATATTCAGGAAGTAGCGAAACATGAAAATGTCTCTTGTAAAATTTCGGGGTTTTTAACAGAAGCTGATATGAAAAACTGGAAGGAAGAAGATTTTACTCCTTACTTTGATGTTGTGGTTGAATCTTTCAGTACTAATCGTATTATGTTTGGATCTGATTGGCCTGTGTGCCTTGGCGGCGCTGATTATAAAACCGTGGTTAGCACCACAAAAAAGTATTTTTCTTCTTTTACAAAAAATGAGCAGGATAAATTTTTTGGTATTAATGCAATTAAATTTTACAACTTATAAATATGGATTTGCAATTAAAAAATAAAGTGATACTTGTTACCGGCGGGGCGAAAGGAATTGGAGAAGGAATCGTAAAAGTTTTGGCGGATGAAGGCGCTATAACGGTGATCATTGGACGAAATGAAACTGATAACCTGAAATTGTGTAACGAGCTAAAATTGCAGGTAAAAGAAATATTCCAGGTCGTAGCTGAATTAAGTAACCCGGAGGAAAATGAAAAAGCAGTAAATGAAGTGATAAAAAAATATGGACGAATTGATGGCCTTGTAAATAACGCTGGCCAAAATGATGGGGTAGGGCTTGAGAATGGTAATTACGAAAAGTTTATGCAAAGTATCCATAAAAATCTGATCCATTATTATTTGATGGCGCATTTTGCCTTGCCTGAATTAAAGAAGCAAAAAGGATCTATTGTAAACATAACGTCCAAAACCGCTGAAACCGGCCAGGGCAATACTTCTGCTTATGCTGCGTCTAATGGTGGCCGTAATGCTTTAACGAGGGAGTGGGCTGTGGAATTATTAAAATATGGAATAAGAGTAAATGCAATTGTAGTGGCCGAATGCTGGACGCCTCAATATGAAAAATGGATTCAAACCTTGCCAAATGCTGAAGAAAAATTAAAAGACATAGAATCCAAAATCCCTCTCGGCAACCGGATGACAACTGCAGAAGAAATAGCTAACATGACTGCATTTCTTTTATCCGAAAAATCAAGTCATACAACCGGTCAATTAATTCACGTTGATGGTGGCTATGTACATTTGGACAGGGCATTGTTATAATTAAAAAGATAATATGCCTTAACTGCAAATAAAATTTATTGTATAGTTCAAAAGATAATTATTTAAATGAAAGCATTGGTTTGCATCAACCCCGGATTGTTAGAATATAAAAATATCCCTGCACCGGTATTACAACCTGCTCATGCAATAATTAAGATTAAAAGAATTGGAATTTGCGGCACTGATCTTCACGCTTATGAGGGGACCCAACCTTATTTTAACTACCCGAGAATATTAGGGCATGAACTCGCAGGCGATTTGATTGAGGCAGATGGCGCCAGTGAATTTGTGCCTGGAGAGCCGGTAACTTTCATACCTTATTTTAATTGTAACAAATGTATAGCATGCAGAAATGGCAAATCTAATTGCTGTGAAAATATTAAAGTTTGTGGTGTTCATGTTGATGGAGGAATGGTGGAATATCTTTCAGTGCCTTCGTATTCGCTGGTGAAAAGCGAAGGTCTGAGTTACGATGA
>CBIGQT010000822.1:0-1597 GCA_966191655.1 uncultured Ginsengibacter sp. | reverse complement strand
ACCAAGGTTTTTTGTTTGCATAAAATGCATTTGTTGCAGAATAACAATTGTATAAATAATAAGAAAAACCGAAATGCCAAACTGCGCTACTATCAAAGCTTTCCTGAGAAAATTATTACCCCCGGTAAAAGAAAATCCTTTTTTGATTACACCTATAATTTGTGTTCCGGATAAAACCAACGCCGGGTATAATCCTGCAAAAAAACTTACCAATACAGTAAATAGTATTAACGCTATAATGGGTATTGGTTGCAATAAAATGGCAGCATTAAATTGTCTGCCTGTTATATTATTGAAGTAAGGGATTAATAAGGTACTTAGCACCAATGCTAAGGCAGCGGCTATAAAAGTAATAATGGACGATTCACCCATAAACTGCATAAACACTTGTTGTTTGGATGCACCGATTACTTTGCGTATCCCTATTTCTCCACTTCTTCCTGCAGATTGTGCTGTAGCGAGATTAGTATAATTGGCACATGCAATTATTAATATAAGCAAGGCAATAACCGAAAACATATAAATATAAGTGATGCTTCCGTTCGGCTCAAAACCTGCAAGAGAAGAATATAAATGGACTTTAGTAAGCGGTTCCAGATGATAAGCGAGATAATCATTGCCTTCGATGCCCGCATCTTTTTTTATTGCGGGAGTTTTCATATAATCACTTATTTGCTGTTGTAACTGAGGTATGCTTTTTTCATCACGCAATAAAAAATAAGTGATCCAGTTTGCTGTCCACCATGTCTCATCTTTTACGCCATTACCAAGATTATAAAACTGTGTAGCAAAGTCAAATTTTATTTGTGAGTTCTGTGGCACATCTTCACACACAGCAGATACTCTTAAATCTTTCCCGCCGCTGGTAAGAGTTTTATTTATCGGGTCATCATTACCAAAATATTTTTTTGCCATTGATTTTGTAATAACAATCTTATCAGGAGCATCCAAGGCAGTGGCTGCATCTCCTTCAATAATATGAAAAGAAAATATTTTAAAAAAAGCTTCGTCTGCATACAATATGCGTGGTTCATCAAATACTTTGTCGCCGCTTTTTACAACATTATGGCTTATAAAAGTTCGTGCATATTCCTGTATTAAAGGAAATCTTCTTTTAAACTCCGGCCCAACTTTAGTTCCTGTAGTGGCAATTGTATTTACAGTGCCTGCCTCTGAATATTCCATTGTTGCACGCACAATACGATTTGCATTCAGATTGAATTTATCGTAACTCATTTCATGATTAATATAAACCCCAATCAACAAACAGGCGGCTAACCCAACCGTTAGTCCAAAAATATTAATGGCAGAATACAATTTATTTTTACGCAGGTTGCGTAAAGCCGTTTTAAAGTAATTTTTAAACATATATTTATATTTACAAATTTTCGTTTAGCCGTCATGTTAGTAAACACGTTTCGGATTCACACCTATAATTTTATTCCGTTCTTAAGCTTTTTACAGGGTTAGCCACTGCTGCTTTTATTGCCTGGAAGCTTACCGTTAGTAAGGCAATTAGTACTGCAATTATACCCGAAATTAGAAATACCCACCAACTGATGTTGATCCTGTAGGCAAAATCCTGCAACCACCTGTT
>CBIGQT010000821.1:0-1598 GCA_966191655.1 uncultured Ginsengibacter sp. | reverse complement strand
CCGGGTTTTGATTATACACAATGCCGTACTCAGCATTCACCTTAACACCTCTTTTAGGATATAAATCTTTATCTAAAGTATTTATGTTCAAATAAACGAATGAAGTAAAAAAATCATTTTTCCCTTTTGCCTCCAGTTCAGATTGTATCAGCGGCTTGAATCTTATTGATTCATAACGGGTACCAATACCCGCAGTAAAGCTGCGGCTTCCTGAGTATTCAGATTTTACTTCACCTTCAAAATAATATTGACCGTATTGGCCACTTTTATCAAAATTATCATAGCTGTCTGTTTTATAATTTTCAAACTGAACTTTGGGTATCAACGCTATATTTTTATTTTTGCCAAAATACTGCAAATGCTCACCCCTTACCCGGAAATTCTGCCCGATATTTAAAGTAACAAGGCTTCTGGAATAAGGCGTAAAGAAATCCCTCGTTGTTAAGTTGGTAATAACGCTTATGCCGTCAAATTCATTAAAATGAAGCCCGAGCTTAGCATAAGTAGACGGATTTTCTTTTACATCAAAAATAATTTTTGAGGAACCATCGGCTTGCATTTCTAAAAAATAATTAATGGTACTATAATAACGGGTGCCAAAAACCCGGCGGATGGCGTTTGAAATTTCGGTTTCTGAATAAAATTTATTGGTATGAAAATCCATCGCGTGGATAAAATAAGTTTCGGTTGTTTTAACAAGTCCCTCAATTTTATAGCTGCTTATAAAAACCGAATCGCTTTTAGGAAGCCGGTTTGTATCCGGAATCAGGGTTCCATAAATGCTGTTTAAAGAATCGGCAAGATGCTTTAAAGCCGGGTATAATTTTCTCCCTTGTTCAATTCCAATCTGTATTATTTTATCTGCCTTATTAAAACTTCCCATAGAGTAATCGTCTAATGGCTGCGAAACAAACAAATTGCAAAGAGGCACTTCCTTTTTAAAGTCTTCTGCTTCTTTTAAAAAAGCAATCTGTAACAAAATATCAACGGGGGTTTTCAATTTTTCTTCGGGGTACAAGCCGGCTGTAACGCTGCTTCCGATTATGAAATCAGCGCCCATTTTTTTTGCATCTATTACCGGAAAATTTCTTGTAACACCTCCATCAACCAATGTACGGCCGTTATAATCTACGGTTGTAAATACTGAAGGTATTGCCATGCTTGCCCTTACTGAAGTAGTTATTTCTCCTGAATCTAACACTACAGCTTCACCGGAGGAAATATCGGAGGCAACACATTTAAACGGGATAGAAAATTTGGTAAAGTCTTTTATATTATGCACGGGGTAATACAATTCGGCAAACTTAAACCACACTTCCTGCCCTTCTAAAAATCCGCTGGGCAACTTTAGCTTATGATTTATATAAGGCAGTTCAACTGCGTATTTTCCATACTCTTCTTTTTCTTCCATGGAGAGTGAACGGAGCGATAGCTGGTTGCTTAACAAAAGATCCCAATCAATGTTATTTACAATTTTTTCTACCTGGTTTCCTGAATAACCAATTGAATATAGTGAACCGATAATTGCTCCCATACTGGTTGCGGTGATGTAGTCTATTTTTAAACCGGCAGAATCAATAGCTTTTAAAATACCAATG
>CBIGQT010000820.1:0-1598 GCA_966191655.1 uncultured Ginsengibacter sp. | reverse complement strand
ATCGAACTTATAACAACGCCGCAAGTAGCCTGCATACCGAATCCAAACCTCTATGTAATACCGGACGGCTTTGCCATAATTCTAATGTTACTAAACTGCTGCTTTGCTTGTCTTTTTCGAAACTATCCTCCATTGCCTTACATAATTCGTGTTCATGAATGATTGAAGTAATTTCAAAATTGAGATAAAAACTGCGAATGTCAATATTTACCGTGCCTATGAAAGCCAGAACGCTGTCAATGGAAATAGTCTTGGAATGAATAAAACCCTTTTCGTACAGATATACTTTCACGCCCCGATCCAACAACGGTTTTATAAATGAAAACGAAGCATGCTGAACAATAAAAGAATCAGATTTGGCAGGAAGGATCAGTTCGACTTCAATCCCGTTAGCAGCAGCAATCACCAGGGCAGAAGTTAATTCTTCGGTAGGAATAAAATAAGGCGTGCAAATGCGGATTGTTCTTTTAGCCTGGTTAAGAGCTAACAAAATAGCTTCCATAATATAAGGCACGTCAGAACTGGGACCACTGGCTGCGATGGCAATAATCCCATTCCCCTTCTTTTCCGGCTGCAACTTGAAATAAAGGTTCTGGTCGCCAAACTCGTTTTTACCGCCTGCGAAATACCAACTTAAGAAGAACTGGGCCTGAAGCAGATTTATAGCGGGACCTTCAATACGAACGGATGTATCCCTCCAGTAAAGGTGATGTTTATTATTGTTCCAATAACGGTCATCTAAATTAATACCTCCGATAAAACCGATACTGCCATCAATAATTGCAATCTTACGATGATTTCGGTAATTGCTGTTTGCCAGTGAATTAAAAGTAACCGGCAAAGTTTTTAAAAATTGTACGCCTCCTTCTTTAAACTTCTTTGGCAGCTTTTTTAAACGATCTGACCCTACATCGTCAACAATTACCCGTACCTCTACGCCTTCTTTTTGTTTGTTTATTAAAATATCTGCTATACGTTTGCCTACATCATCGGAGGTAAAAATGTAATATTCCATATGAATATGGAAGCGCGCATTTTTAAGTGCGGTGAAAAGAGCGGGAAACTTTTCTTCACCATTGTTCAATAATGTTACCGAATTACCGGTGCTTATCAAAGACTGTTTTTGATAATTAAGGTACCGGAAAGGGAAAGCCATATCACCAATTTTCTCTTCTAACAGCTGAAGCCGCTCTTCCATTTGGGGCTTTAGCCGTTCATAGTATTCATCCATTTTTTGCTTATCCATCAAACGTTTCCGGTCAAACACACGCCTTTTAAACACAGGCTTTTTGCCCACGAAATAATAAATCAATAAGCCAACTACAGGCAGAAAAACAATAACCAATATATAAGCTAATGATTTGCTGGGTTTCCTGTTTTCGCTTAAAATGGTAATGATGACCCCGACGTAGATTAATAGCGTGAAGATCCAGTACCATTTTCCAGCAAAATGCCCGATAGAATGCCAGTTAATATTCACGCAATAAATATAAAGTTAACTAACTAAACACGGGTGAATATTGGCGGGTATAGCAGGATGCTGCTCAAATTCACATCGTGATGATCACATCAGATAAATAAATAGGGCGGGCAGGTAT
>CBIGQT010000819.1:0-1600 GCA_966191655.1 uncultured Ginsengibacter sp. | reverse complement strand
TTTGCTTTGCCAGCGATCGTGCTTAAATAATTTTGCATTACAACCTAAGCTTCTGTGATCAGATCAATTTTTTTGGTATTATTTCAATTTGCATTCAGTGTTTATGTTCTTGCGCAAACAAGTGATACATTACCAGCAACGCATCCTGGTTCGTCGCGCCCCCAAACAAAAAAAATTGCAGTCGGCTCGCCCGCAAAAAATGATTCTGTTATCAGAGATTCTTCCGCAACTCAAATTTTAAAAGATACTGCCTGGATTTCCATAGCCCTTAGCTACAAAAATTTTACGTACCAGGTATTCGGGCAAAATAGATTTTTTGATTTTTCGTCACCTCCGGTAGCAATAAGATCAGATAAGAAAGAGTTCCATGGGAAGGAACTTTTGTTTTATATATTAATTGGGCTGATTCTTTTTTTTGCTTTTATCAGGATGAGTTTTCCCAAATATCTTTTAGATCTTTTCCGGGTGGCTTTTAAAACTACTCTTAAACAGCGCCAGATCAGCGAACAATTAATCCAGGCTCCACTTCCGTCGCTTCTGCTGAATTGCTTTTTCTTACTTACAATTGGCCTGTATATAACTTTTGTATTGCAGCATTATCACATGGCAATAAATTACAATTTTTGGCTGCTCTATTTTTATTGTTTTGCTGCTTTGGCAGTCATTTATTTAATAAAGTTCTTAAGTCTTAAGTTTTTCGGCTGGCTCTTCAATATTACAGCGACTGCCGATGGTTATATTTTTATTGTTTTTATGATCAATAAGATCATTGGCATTTATATTTTACCTTTTTTGGTATTACTTGCATTTACAGACAATAATATATATGAAGCAGCTCTTATTTTCTCTTATATCGGGGTTTTTGCATTGCTGGCTTATCGCTTTATTTTGTCGTATAGCCTGGTGCAAAATGAGATAAGACTTAATCCTTTTCATTTCTTTTTATATCTTTGTGCATTCGAAATCGTTCCACTTTTACTGATCTACAAAGCTTTATTGCTCTGGTTTTAAAATGATTTCTTAACTTCGCCAAACTTTTGAAGACGAACCACATGGTAAAAAACGGGGTTAAAGCCGATTATCCGGCCAAAAACGTGAAAAAGATTCTGATTACCCAACCGAGGCCCGAAAGCGACAAATCGCCTTATTTTGAATTGTCAAGAAGGTATGAGGTCGAATTAGCATTTCATCCTTTTATTCGGCTCGAGCCAATTCCGGCAAGGGAATTTCGCAAGCAAAAAATCGAAATTCAGAATTACACGGGCGTTATTTTCACGAGCCGAAACGCTATTGACCACTTCTTTCGCATGTGCGAAGAAATGAAAGTAAATGTTTCCCAGGATACAAAGTACTTCTGTATAACCGAGGCCGTCGCTCTGTATTTGCAGAAATTCATTCTATACCGTAAGCGTAAGGTTTTTTATGGTGCGGATGGAACAAACAAAAGCCTTTTTGAGGCTATTAACAAGCATAAAGGAAACGAGAAGTTTGTGTATGTCTGCTCCGAAAACCAGCAAGACAATGAGATTGTAAACTGGCTCAAAACAAATAGCTGTGAATTTGCTCTTGCATTCATGTACCGTACCCAAAGCAACGATGT
>CBIGQT010000818.1:0-1605 GCA_966191655.1 uncultured Ginsengibacter sp. | reverse complement strand
GCACTACGTTCGGGACGTAGGGGCCGCTGGTTCGAATCCAGTCATCCCGACATTACATGTATTATGCAATACCGAACTACGATTTAATTGCATAAAATAGTGATAAGTTATATAACCTGTTTCCCGGTAAAGAAATTTATTAACGGTTAAATGCTGGTACTTCTATAATTATGACAATTGTATATTTGAGTGAATAAATAACGGTATATTTAAAGCATCATTAATTTAACCGGAGTTTCGCTTTACTTTCTCCTTGTAGTTATTATGAAGATTGAAAGCGCTATTATAAACAGCTAAGGAAGTATATGCAAAAATCAGCCATATCAGAAAGCAAAGATTATGCTTTTGTACCGGGCGGAATTCTCTGGAAGTTAATTGACAGAACAGGGTTTGAACGAAAGAGCCTGCGCTTCAAAATATTTTTGATTGTGCTTACCGTGCTCGCATGTTGGTTGCCGCTTGCAGCGCTCTGTTTCTTCCGGGGTGGATGGTCTCAATTCCATTTGCTTTTTATTCGCGATGTGGCTACCCATGTAAAATTTTTGTTTGTACTTCCTATTTTGTTGTTAGCAAGACACTCTATAAGCAAACGCTTTGCCGAAACTATAGAAACTTTTTACGATGCAAAAATTATAAACCAGCATAACCGGGAGCAATTTGAAAAACAAATTAAATGGTTATTAAAATGGCGTAATTCTTTAATAGTTGATGTAATTCTCATAATATTGGTTTATTACACACTTTACGTTCGCGAAACCGAACTATCAAACCTGCCCGATTTTTATGCGCCATGGGTATCGCAGGCAGGGACAATTTCAGCAGCCGGCTGGTGGTATATTGTTTTTAGTTTGCCGCTTTTGCAGTTGATTCTTTACCGGTGGCTATACTGCATTATAACATGGACAATCTTTTTATGGAAAATATCAAAAGTTGATCTTAATCTCTCATCGCTTCATCCTGACGGAGTTGGGGGAATAGGATTCTTAAATTATACACAACTCAGTCTTTTCCCCGTTGCACTTGCATTTTCGGCATTGGCAGCCGGCGGCCTCAGCAACCTGATCATTTTTTCCAATGGATCTATACGTGATTTCCCGGTTTTAATTATATCACTTTCATTGTTTGTATTGCTGCTTTTTATTTTGCCGCTATTGGTATTCATTCCATTGCTTGCCAGGGTTAAAAGAAAATGCTTTTTTCTGTATAGTAAGGATGCATGGGATTTTGCAAGAGCCTATGAAAAAGAGCTAAAAGACTATTATGAAAATGGCGAAACAAGGCCAGACAGCTCGTGGCATGTAGACCTTATAGGCAGCTTTGAAAAAACAAGCAGTATGCGAATAATACTTGTCGATAAAATGATCCTGTTATGTTTTGTATGTGCAGTGATATTGCCTTTTATACCGGTGGTTGCACAGGAAATTCCACTAAGAGATTTGATTGCATCAATCCTTTCAAAATTCTTCGGATAGAAATTTGATTCCGGAATTTTTTTTCTTTGTACAATAAACTCATTCAAAATTGTCAGCGTGATTTCAGAAATTTTAAGAAGGAAATGCGTTTAGTCTGCTTACAGTCAATTTTACCGTTAAATACTTTTTACCC
>CBIGQT010000817.1:0-1609 GCA_966191655.1 uncultured Ginsengibacter sp. | reverse complement strand
CGCAGCCTGAATATCCTCAACAACCCTTTTGCAAAGAAGATTATTTCGATTTTAAGATACCTTTCATTTGAACATGATATTCCCTACAGCGGCGATGAATTGCTGTTTGAGATTTTGCATTACGATTGGTTCAATATTCCGCCGATTGAAATTGCAAGAGTAAGCATTGAAGTGGCCGACAAACAATTCACGAAAGATAAAACTTCCATAAGAAAATTATTGTACGAAAGAAGCAGGCAACCGGTTCGTGATTTGTTTACACAAGGCATGAATGAAGGTTTGAAGAAAGCGAGTGAAACCATGGAAAGCCTGATTGCGACTGTCCCGAATGTAACCTTACAAAGTTTGTTTGAATGTATTGTTCGTGAAGCAGGCGTGTTGAGCTATATCATGAAAAGTGATGAAAAGATATGGTTATTGCAGGTGCTTACCGGTTTGTTTGATTTTATAAAGGAAGAAACACATCGTAATCCCAATCTTGATTTGAAGCAACTAATAAAATTGTTTGATTTAATGCAAAGTGAGAAGCTTTCTTTGCCTTTGGTGGAAGTAAGCGGTAATGATAAAGGCGTGAATTTATTAACTGCTCATGGTTCAAAAGGATTAGAATTTGAATATGTTTTTTTCGCCGGCAGTAACGCCAGCCTTTGGGAAAAGAAGCGTAAGCCTTTTGGAGGATATAAATTTCCTGATAACTTGTTTGAGTCTTCTGGTGTAAATGACGCGGCTGCCGATGAAGAGTTAAGAAGGTTATTTTATGTAGCCCTTACCCGGGCGGAGCAAAACTTATTTATTTCTTATTGTTGTTTTAAAAATGATGGAAAAGAACTGGAGCCTTCTATGTTTATTGCAGAAATTTTAGACAATCATGAATTGGAAACTGAAAAAATTTTTATTGATGAAACCTCGCAGGCTGAGTTTCAAATATTACAATTGCAAAACGATCATCAGCCTGAGATAGAAAAAATTGAAACAGAATATATCAATAGTTTGCTTGAAAGATTTGTAATGAATGTCACTGCCTTAAACAATTATTTAAAGTGTCCATTAGAGTTTTATTTTAAAAATCTCATCCGCATTCCTTCACCAAAAAATGAAGCTACCGAGTTTGGTTCGTCTGTGCATTTTGCCCTGGAACAATTGTTTAAAAAAATGCAGGAGAATAAAAATGTTTTTCCAGCTAAAGAAGATTTTATAAAAGATTTTAACTGGTACCTGCATCGCCATCGTGAAAGCTTTACTAAAGAACAATTTGACAGGAGGCTGGAATATGGTGAAGAGGTTTTATCCAATTACTATGATAAATATTTGCATAGCTGGAACAAAATTGTTGCGCTCGAAAGAAATATAAAAAATGTCGTAGTGCATGGAGTCCCTTTAAAAGGTACACTACATAAACTGGAATTCGCCGGCAAAGACGTGAATGTAGTTGATTATAAAACCGGGGATGTTGATAAAGCAAAAGACAAACTAAAACCACCGCAGGAAAAGATACCTAACGGTGGCGACTATTGGCGGCAAGCGGTATTCTACAAAATACTACTCGACAATCATAACCGCGACTGGATTGCAGTGAGCAGTGAGTTTGATTTTATAGAACCTGACAAAA
>CBIGQT010000816.1:0-1609 GCA_966191655.1 uncultured Ginsengibacter sp. | reverse complement strand
ATAAAACCACCAGTATTTTTTTTATCATAAAGCAAATTTAAGCCAGTGACGGTGTTTACCAGCATTTTTATGCAGTTGCTTGCGGTAAGATTAGGGATGAAATGAATGAACCACACAAATGCCTACGGATTCCTGGGAGGAGAAGGGTTAAGGGCGCCAAGTTTAGTGACAAAAGCAGAGCTGTCCTTATCAAATGTCGAGGGGTCAACATCGTAAATTTCATAACCAACATAGTCTGTGTTATAAGCAACCGGCAAGAAGTATAGAGACTTTGTGCCGTTGGCAGAATAAGCCTGAACCTTTGCTCCACTCAGGAAAAATAAGCCCTGCAGGTACGCATTATCTAAGTCAATTTTCTTACTTTTTCTTGTTAAGGCCCAGGTATGAATTAATTTTTCGTAAACATCAAAACCGGTTACCGACATGTCATGCCCTCCACCACTGCTGGTAAAATTAAAAACTGCTTTATCAAAATATTGAGTGCTTAAAAATTGGTTTATATCGGCTTTATCCCACATTACTACATAGTATTTTTCTTTCGCGAGCCTGCCTGATACCAAAAATAAACCGGCGAATAATAGTATTATATTTCTTTTCATGAGAAACTATTTTGGAGGTTATGAAATGATAAAATATTTTACGGAGCAGGTGGAAACAATAGGAAGGAGTTTCACATCGGATAATGAAAGCAATACTTTACTAAACTACAATTGATAAGTGATACTACATAATTTATTTTGAAAGTTTTCGGAAACATCATCTCTTATTACATTCCCGTGCTACACTTAGTATACTCATAACCGTTAGTTGTGCTTTGCCTTCGCAGGTGTTTAGACTCTAAATTTAATAAACATTCTGGCCTGTAACGCCCCCGTCTGGTCTCCTCCATGAGGAGTCCTTTGGACTGACCAACGGGTTTATAAACCCACATTTAGTTTCCCGTGAAATGTATCATTTCCTTTCTATTAAATATTCACGTACAGTTTTCCAGTCAGGAAAATCAGGAGAGCCAAATTGAATCCACTGGCCTTTGAACTCACTCGCGCCATTATTAGGACGATCATCCACAAGAAAATCTCCATAGTTTAAATGCTTATGATGAGACAGAATCAATCGTTTCTTTGCATATTCGCCAAGATGTTTTTTTACCCACGCAAATTTATCCGATGCAGCCGTAGGATTCTCCCACGGAGATGTAGAGAGAATATAGGTATCAAAACACTTACTCAATAATTTATACGATTCTATTGCACCCTCTACCGGATCCATTTGGGAAAATATACCGGGTACTTCATCTAATCTATCCTTGTGTGTTATATGGTACGCAGGCTCAATACGATTAAAACTACTGCTAAAATGGACCAATACATTGTCCATATCTATGTAAAGAATTTTTGGCATAAGTGTTTAGTGGATGTTCAAAATACGATTTCTTTTGAATTTCATTAATCTAATTTACAATTGCAGAAACGTGTTTCATCAAGATTGATTAATTCCCAGGTTACCCTTAGTATACTCATAACCGTTAGTTGCGCTGTCCTTAATTATTTAAACATTCTACGGATAGCATGTACGTTGGCTGAATAGCTTGGGGAGGACACCCGCCAGG
>CBIGQT010000815.1:0-1612 GCA_966191655.1 uncultured Ginsengibacter sp. | reverse complement strand
CAATGTGCTGCCTTTGAAGAAATCCGGAACTATTGCTTTGATTGGCCCGCTGGCTGATGCAAAAGAAAATATGCCCGGTACCTGGAGTGTGGCAGCCGATTTTTCTAAAGCCGTGTCAGTTCTTGAAGGTTTGAAAAATGTTGCCGGTTCCGGCGTAAATATTTTATATGCACGGGGATCTAATTTATCGGATGACACATTGTTTGAACAAAGAGCGGGGATGTTTGGTAAATCATTTCAACATGACAACCGGCCTGACCAGGAAATTATAGATGAAGCATTAGCTGTTGCAAATAAAAGTGACGTAATCGTTGCAGCATTGGGTGAATCTGCAGAAATGACCGGTGAAAGTTCCAGCAGGAGTCATATTAATATTCCCGGGGCGCAGGAAGAATTATTGAAAGCATTGGTAAAAACGGGTAAGCCGTTAGTATTGGTTCTATTTACAGGCCGCCCACTTGCCATTAAATGGGAGCAGGATAATGTACCTGCCATATTGAATGTTTGGTTTGGCGGAACGGAAGCCGGTAATGCGATTGGCGATGTGTTGTTTGGTGATGTAAATCCTTCAGGAAAACTTACAACAACGTGGCCTCAAAATGTTGGACAGATACCACTTTATTATAATCATAAAAATACCGGACGTCCTTTAGCAGAAGGAAAATGGTTTGAAAAATTCCGTTCCAATTATTTGGATGTTTCCAACGATCCTGTATATCCTTTTGGTTTTGGATTGAGCTATACGAATTTTAGTTATGGCGAGATACAACTTAGCAGTAAATCTTTAAAAGGAAATCAAACCTTAACTGCATCTGTTAAACTAACTAACACGGGTACACGGGATGGAAAAGAAGTTGTGCAATTGTACATAAGAGATGTTGTTGGTAGTATTACACGCCCGGTGAAGGAATTAAAAGGATTTCAAAAAATTGATTTGAAAGCGGGGGAATCAAAAACAGTATCATTTAAAATAACTCCTGATGATTTAAAATTTTATAACGGAGATTTAAAATATGACTGGGAGCCCGGTGAATTTGTAATAATGATTGGCACTAATTCCAAGGAGGTTAAATCTGCCAGTGTAAATTGGATAAAATAAGGAGAATCTTAATACTATTTATTGCCGGTAAGAATTTAAAACTATGAACAGACACAAAATTATTTTGAATATAATTTTTGGATGCCTTTTAACTATTCTCTTTGCATGTTCAAAAGGTTCTTCCAGTGGAGGGAATAATCCACCGCCACCACCACCTCCTGGTACTAATGATGTTGACTTCTGGCTTACAAAAAATGATCAGTCTGTGTTATTGCAAAAACAATCAACAGTTTTATCTTTTGGAACAACCACGAATTCAAACGCCAATATTGATGTGGATACCACGCAAACTTTTCAAACAATTGATGGCTTTGGGTTTACCTTAACCGGCGGAAGCGCCTTTGTTATTAATCAACTAAATACGACTGATAAAGCTAATTTATTAAAAGAGCTTTTCGGGAATGATGCCAACTCAATTGGAATAAGTTACCTGCGGTTGAGCATTGGTGCCTCTGATCTTAACGCATCAGTTTTTAGTTACGATGATCTGGCAATCGGATATACAGATATAAA
>CBIGQT010000814.1:0-1620 GCA_966191655.1 uncultured Ginsengibacter sp. | reverse complement strand
GAATGATGTCTGTGACAGATGCAGCCTATAAAGGTTTGGCCCCGCATTAATTTCTTCCAATTAAAACCTCGATTCAATATAATACGGAAGCATTGCCCGCCAGGTAGGCCAATCATGCGTCATATCGCTTCCCCAAATATCAAGTTCATAATTTATTCCTTTATCGTACAAGACTTTTGCAAACCTTCCGGCAGCGCCCGGGTCTTCATAAGACCCGCTTCCCGAAAGTATGTGAATATGATTGCTTGTTCGTATGTTATCTAAATACCATTCATCTGTAAGGCCAGGGAGATAATCTTCAGGAGAATTGAAATATACCTGGTCATCATTAAATCCCTTCGTGTACTCATGAAGGTTATATACTCCGCTCATGGCAATAACCCCATTGATAAGATCGGGCCGTTTTAAAAATAAGTTCATGCTGTGTAAAGCGCCAAAGCTTGCACCGCTTATTATGATTGGTGTTTCGTAAGAAGTGCTGTTTTTTATAAAAGGAATTACTTCGTCAAAAACATATTTATTGAACTGGTTGTGGCGAATGCCTTTATGCTCCCCCAACATTTCGTTATTGAGCCAGCTTTCATTGTTAATACTGTTTATAGAGAACACTTTTATTTTTCCCGAATCAATGTATGGCGCAAGGCTATCAATTAATTGAAAACGTTCATACTCCAGGTAATCTGCCGCTGCAGTAGGAACCAGCAAAAGTGCAAAACCATAGTCGCCATAGATTGCAACCGGCATTTCTTTATCAAGCGAGGGGCTGTACCATGAAGTGAGTTCTCTTTTCATAAAAAAATTTTGTTGATTAGGGGCGCAAAATAAGAATAAAAAGGAAAGGGATTTGGAAATGAGGGTTAAATGTCAACCCGCATTATTCAATCAAAAGCCAGGGGCTTATGTGTTCTGTGGAAGAATGAAAGTTTAATGTAGTAAAAAATAATAATGAACCATCATACTTTAGTAATTACTGACACATGCTTTTTTTCCCGACGCATATTTAGTAAATATTCCTACCCCGCATATTACCAAACTTTCTTTTTCCCGAAAAATCCATAAAGAAAAAAAGCACCTTGTATTTATCAATTTGGAATAGGGTTGTTAGCAATAGTATTTTACAAGTATTATTCAAAATCAAAATTTTTTTAGTATGAAAAAAATATTTATCATCGTTCTGTTATCATCTTGTTTGAACACTTTACAAAGCAGCGCCCAGCTTCAGAATACAAGCCAGTCTGCAATCCAACATCCGCTTAATTCTGATTTATTATTTCAAAAAGCCCGGAAGCAAAAAACTACCGGATGGATTTTAATGGGCACCGGTGCAGGTCTTGCAATTGCAGGAACTATCGTAACTGCTGCAAGTGCTGCCACAATATATTATGACGTTCTCATAAATCCCCTGCTTGATCAAAATGTAACCTCAAGTTCATCAGCAATTGGCCCTATGATGCTGTTGACGGGTGTGGCATCCATGGTGGCCAGTGTTCCATTTTTTATTGCATCAGGTAAAAATAGAAGAAACGCATACCTTGTAATAAGAAATGAATCTGAATCGATGTCAAGACAATTGCATTATAAAGAGAATTTTGTTTCACTTGCTTTAAATATCACCTTATA
>CBIGQT010000813.1:0-1622 GCA_966191655.1 uncultured Ginsengibacter sp. | reverse complement strand
TTTAGTAACCATCCAAAGAAGATAAAAGAAAGCAAAATGGTGAGTGGTGAATAGTAAGTGGTTAATTCTAAATTGTAAATAAACAGTGTCTTGTCCTGATATGAGTAGACAGATTTTTAAAACAAAATCGGACATTAAACATGACAAGACAATCACGAACGATCATTCGGTACAGTATTAGCTTTAAACAAAAAGTTGTTAAAGAGATAGAAGAAGGGCTTGGTATTGCAGAAGCCGCCCGGCGTTATGGCATCAAAGGGGGAAGTGTTATACAAAAATGGATCAAACAATTTGGCAAAAATCATTTATTAAACAAAATAGTACGAGTGGAAGTGAGAGGGGAAAAAGACCGTGTAAAGGAGCTTGAAGCAGAAATAAAGAAGCTCAAGATTGCACTAGCCGATTCAACGATGGAAAAGCATGCACTGGAGACGTTGATAACAATAGTGAATGAGCATTATCAAACGGATGTAAAAAAAAATTTAGGACAATCGCCATCCAAAGGAGTAACGAAGAAGAAGGATACTTCATAGAAAAACTATGTTCTTATTTTAAATTCAGCCGTTCAGCTTATTATAAGTCTTTAGGTGCAAAAACAGCAATAGGGCTTCGGGAAGATAGGGTAATAAAGCTGGTGCAGGATATAAGACGCTATCAGCCCAAAATAGGGGGAAAGAAGTTATATAAGCTGCTAAAGGCTGATTTAGACAAACAGGAAGGCAGCATTGGCAGAGACAAGTTCTTTGATATATTACGCAAACGTGGATTGCTGGTGAAAAGAAGAAAAAAGTATGTCACTACAACAGATTCCTGGCACCGGTTTCATAAATATAAAAACAAGCTGAAAGGAAGGCTTTTAACAAAGGCTAATCAGGCGTATGCAAGCGATATCACCTATTTGCGAACCTGCAAAGGCTTTGTGTATCTTTTTTTACAGACCGATGTGTATTCCAGGATGATAACAGGTTGGGATTTGTCTGATAGCCTGGCAATAGGCGGCGCCATCAGGGCGCTGCAAATGACCATCAAACAATGCCCGCAAACGAAAGAAGTTATTCATCATTCAGACAGGGGCATACAATATTGCTGTAAGGAATATATAAAAATATTAAAGCGGTATAAAATGGAAATCAGCATGACAGAAGAAAATCATTGTTATGAAAATGCAATGGCAGAAAGAGTCAATGGAATTTTAAAAGAAGAGTTTTTGCTGGATGAAACCTTTGCAAATAAAGCACAGGCTCTAAAGGCAGTAAAAGAAGCAATAGAGAGTTATAACACCCGCCGTCCACATTGGTCATTGAATTTATGCACACCAATGCAAATACATGAAGTAGCGTAAACATCAAAGAAATCAATAGTTTCAACCGATATCCACAATTAAAATGTGGATTGTAAAAAAGAAAAAAAAGTAAAAAGGTAGTAGTAATAATGTCTACTTTTTTTAGGACAAGACATACACTATTCACACCACTCACCACTGACAACTCACAATTAAGATAATAATGAAAGCGATCATATTAAAAGACTTTGGCAGTGTAGATAATTTGCAAATTGAAGAAATACCTATACCTGTTATCAATGATGATGAAGTGCTCGTACAGGTTAAAGCCATCAGCATT
>CBIGQT010000812.1:0-1622 GCA_966191655.1 uncultured Ginsengibacter sp. | reverse complement strand
TTGGTGTCAGGGAAAATACTTTAAATACATCCGGTGCAGTAAGTGAACAAACGGTGAAAGAAATGCTTACCGGATTATTGAATAAATTGAATACCGATTATGGCATTGCTGTTTCAGGAATTATGGGCCCCGATGGAGGAACTGATGAAAAGCCGGGAGGTACTGTTTGGATGGCAGTTGGTAATAAAAAAGATATGTTCACTCAAAAAATAAATCTTCGTTTTAACAGGGAAAGAAATATTGAAGTAACGGGAATGATGGCTTTGAATTTCTTAAGGAAATTTATATTGAATGATTAAATGGTTTCAACAATTGAAAGCTTTTATCCAAACTATAATTTATAAAAATATATCAATAACTCACTTTCCTTTTAAACTTATCGTTTTTACTTAATTTTGACATATATCAATCATTTGATAATTTAAAAAACTTATATGAGCCTGGTAGATTTAGTAATGCCCAAGTTAGGAGAAAGCATCATGGAAGCCACTATTTTAAAATGGCTTAAAAAGCCGGGAGACAGCGTGGAGGAAGATGAAACCATACTTGAAATTGCTACTGATAAGGTGGATAGTGAAGTTCCCTCAACAACTGATGGTATAATTGCTGAGATTCTTTTTAATGAAAATGATGTGGTACCTATCGGAAAAGTTATTGCAAGAATAAATACTGAAAGCAATGTAGCCGGCACAATTACTTCTCCTGTGAAAGATGCGCCATCATCCAACAATACGCATCACTATGAAGAAGCGAATCTTGTTGAGGAAATTCCTTACCAGCCAACGCAAAAAAGTTCCTCTGCAAACAATACTTCGTCTATCCGCTTTTATTCACCGTTAGTTTTAAATATTGCGGCGAGCGAAGGCATTTCAATGAATGAATTGGAACATTTGGAGGGAACCGGTCAGGACGGCAGAGTGAGTAAAAAAGATATTATGAATTACCTGGAAAGCAGGAAAAACAGGCCGCAACAAAAACATGCTGAAACCCCTGTGAATACGGCGGTTCATGAAGTGCCTGCAGCTCCTGAGAAACAGGAGTATGCAACGCCGGTTACATTTACCGGTAATGTGGAAATTATTGAGATGGACCGCATGCGCAAAATGATTGCGAAGCACATGGTGGATAGTAAAAACATCAGCGCTCATGTCACCAGCTTTGCTGAATGCGATGTTACCAATCTTGTTTTATGGCGTGAAAAAATAAAAAAAGAATTTGAAAAGAGAGAGGGCGAAAAAATAACTTTCACTCCTTTATTTATAGAAGGAATTATTAAATGTATTAAAAGGTATCCGTTACTCAACAGCAGTGTAGATGCAGACAGGATTATTGTAAAAAAAGATATTAATATAGGAATGGCAACAGCTATGCCTAATGGAAATTTAATTGTGCCTGTAATTAAAAATGCTGATCAGTTAAATTTAACCGGCCTTACCAAACAGGTGAATGGCCTTGCCAATGCAGCTCGCAGCGGCAAATTAAAACCAGATGATACATCAGGCGGAACTTTCACCGTTACCAATGTCGGAACATTTGGAAGTATTATGGGAACGCCCATTATCAATCAGCCGCAGGTTGCTATTATGGCTGTTGGCGCTATAAAGAAAAGGCCTGTAGTTATA
>CBIGQT010000811.1:0-1625 GCA_966191655.1 uncultured Ginsengibacter sp. | reverse complement strand
TCTTTAAACACTTCTTCGAGTACATGTATGCCGGTAGCATCAATAATAGGTACCTGTCGCATACGGATGATAAGAACTTTAGGAGTTCTCTCAATAAATTTAATAGAATCTTTAAACTTATACGCAGCGCCGAAAAACAGCGGCCCGGCTATCTCAAATACTTCAGCATCCCGGGGAATTACATAATTGCTTATGGCACCTTTATCCAGATCATCGCTATGATCGTCAATTTGGTTTGTTAAAACGCTAACGTTACTGAACTGTATCATCTTGCGCATAAAAAGAAATGCTGCGAGCACCATTCCTATTTCAATAGCAACCGTAAGATCAATAATCACAGTTAGAAAAAACGTGGTAAGTAAAACTGCCGCATCACTTCTGGATCCTTCCAGTACCGATTTAAAATTTCTCCATTCACTCATGTTATAGGCAATAACAACCAGTATAGCGGCTAATGTTGCCATGGGAATAAGCGACGCCCATTTGCCAAAAAACAAAAGTATTAACAGAAGTGTAATTGCATGAATCATTCCGGCTACAGGAGTTCGTCCGCCATTTTTTACATTGGTTGCTGTACGGGCGATGGCACCAGTTGCAGGAATACCGCCGAATATTGATGAAAAAATATTGGCGGTTCCCTGTGCAATTAATTCCATATTGGATCGGTGATTACCTCCAATCATGCCGTCTGCAACTACTGCACTCAATAACGATTCAATGCCTCCAAGAAGCGCAATTGTAAATGCGGGACGTACCAGGCTTTTGATTGTTGCAAAATCAAGGTGAGGAATTACGGGCGATGGCAATGATGATGGAATAATGCCAAACCTGCTGCCAATAGACTCTACAGGTAAATGAAATAACTGCGCGGCAGCAGTTGTAACAAGTATAGCTATTAACGAACCAGGTACTTTATGAGTAACCTTCGGCCATAACAAAATAATTATAACTGCTGCACAAGCTATTGCAACAGTATAAATATTTAACGAATGAAAGTTTATAAAATAGCTTTTCCATTTTTCTAAAAAATCTGCGGGTACGGCACCCATTTTCAATCCAAAAAAATCTTTCATTTCTGATGAAAAAATGATCAGCGCAATACCACTTGTGAAACCTATGATTAACGGATGAGGAATAAACTTAATAACCGCTCCCAGCTTTGCTAATCCCATTATTATCAGCATTATCCCGGCTATAAAAGTCGCTATAATTAAACCATTGATACCGTATTGCTGAACGATACCGTAAACAATTACAATGAAGGCGCCGGTTGGGCCGCCGATCTGCACCTTGCTGCCGCCTAATGCGGAAATAATAAAACCTCCTATGATTGCTGTATATAATCCTTTTTCGGGAGAGACCCCTGATGCAATTGCAAATGCAATGGCCAACGGTAAGGCAACAATTCCTACAATTAAGCCGGCCATTGCATCTTTGCCGAACTGGTGCCGGTTGTAAGTTTTTAAAATGTCAAATAATTTTGGCCTTAACATACTTATCTGAATTTAAGCCCATATCTCCACTACTTTCAAGTGAAGAAAATTAAAAAACCCCGCTTTATACGGGGTACCTGTGGGAGCACACGGGTTCGAACCGCGGACCCTCTGCTTGTAAGGCAGATGCTC
>CBIGQT010000810.1:0-1629 GCA_966191655.1 uncultured Ginsengibacter sp. | reverse complement strand
TCTTACATTTTTTTTATATGCAGCATTATTTTCAGCAATGTTGTTTATTACATTAAACATGGTTAAGGTACAGGGCTACATCCAGTTGCAGGCGGGATTAACTTTATTGCCGTTTACTATTTTATTAATATTAATATCAAGATGGTCGGGTGGACTGGTTGATAAGTATGGGCCACGTTGGTTTCTGATATTAGGACCAACTGTTGTTGCATCGGGCTTATTATTTTTATCATTTATAAAAGAAACAAATGGGCCATCTGAATTTTGGACAACATATTTTCCAGGAATTTTACTTTTTGGTTTGGGAATGTCTTTTACAGTAACTCCATTAACAACAACTGTTATGGGCGCTGTTCCAGATCATTTTTCCGGAACAGCTTCAGGAGTTAATAATGCAATCAGCCGCATATCAAATGTTTTTGCCAATGCCATCATCGGCGCGCTGGCCATTTTATTTTTTGCGGGATCTTTAAATAACAGCATGAAAAAAATGCCTTTGGAAAATTCTTCCAAAGAAAAAGTAATGGCACAAGTTGCCAATCTCGGAGATGCAAAAGTTCCTGCAATAATTGTTGGAGAAAACAAATCAAAGATTGAACAGGCATATAAAGAAGGATTTATATATGCTTACGTTAAGGTTATGCGGATTTGTGTTGTAATGGCTGCATTATCGGCAATTATGGCTTTTTTATTTATTAAAAATGAACATGTAATAAAAAAGGAAGAGTAAATAGTTTTAATTAATTTCTTTTTATCGTTTTTGCTCTAAAAAAATTTTGCTTACCTGGAAGGCAGATCCTTTATAGAATTATTTTTTTCCTGCTACCTACCGATTTCAAAATATTGTATAGTGAAGCCAAAACAAACACAATCCCTAATACAGCGACAATAGAAGAGCCCGCCGGAAAGTCGTAATGGAATGAAAAATTCAATCCAAAAAAGCTTCCCAGTATACTAATAATGCATGCAATCACTATTACGATAATCTTATTTTTTGAAATTAATATTGCGGATACTGCAGGAATGATAAGGAATGAAAAAACAGGAATTACGCCATTCACTTTTACCGCAAAAACAATCGCCAGCCCTATAGACATATAAAATAGAAAATTCCAGATATTGAAAATACCTGTCAGATGATTTTCCCCGTTTTCAAATGATTCGGTTAATGCAAAAAATTTCCGAAAGAAAATCAAATGCACCAATGTAATGGACCCAAATACTATGCCTATCACTGATATCTGTTGCCAGCTTATAGATAGTATGCTTCCGAATAATACCTCCTGAATGTCTGAATCGCCGTGTGGTGTTTTGGAGATAAGTAATACGGTAAGTGCCGAAGCAAAGGCATATATAATGCCTATTATCGCTTCCTGCTTTAGACGCTTATCACGAATATTAATGAACGACATCAGCAGGGCGCCTACCAACGTGAATATAAGAGGGATAGATGTGAGGCCCGTACCAATAAAAGCTCCGAAAGCCACACCCAATGATGAAATCTGGCCCAGGGCCAGGTCAACAAAAACAATTCCTCTTCCAACTACATGGACTCCCATATACGACAACAGGATACCGGTAATAACGGCTGCTGCAAAAGCCTCGACCATAAAGGGCAAATCGAACATG
>CBIGQT010000809.1:0-1630 GCA_966191655.1 uncultured Ginsengibacter sp. | reverse complement strand
AGTATGCTAATTTAGGAGCCCTTGGAACGGTGATGATCAATCCACTTCGTACAAATGCTGCCATCGGAGCGACCTGGAAAGATAGTTCAATCGTAAATGGAATTGAAGAAATTTTTGAATATAAAATGCTGGAAAAAAATATTAGCTATCAGTTTAGTAATGCAACTTTTTCCAATGTAATTCATACTCAATATACAGTGATGTTAAACAGCCCTCCTAATTTTAATAATGAAGTTGTTCAGATAACTCACGTTTGGTTTGGAAAGTGTGCCGGCCCATTACAAATTAAAACTGTACCAGTTTTTTCAGGAGTTCCTTCCGATACCCTGACCACAACATTAAAATCTTACCAGGTAAAATAAAAAAGTTTATTTTTTACAGAAGCATTTGAAGCGGTAAAGAAATTTACACCGCACATTTTTCATGATAGTTGATCAGCTCAATCACTGATCTTTCAAAATTGTATCCGCAATATTGATCAACAATTTCGTCCAACACCTCAATTATTTCATCAACGTCTTTCAAGGTTACTAATTTTAACCGGTATTCTTTTATGTTCGGCATCCCCTTTAAATAATTTGTATAGTGCCGGCGCATTTCATTAATACCTACAACCGGTCCTTTCCATTCATAAGATTTTATCAAATGCTTTTTACAAACATTTACTCTTTCTTCAACAGTAGGCGGAGGCAGCAATTCTCCCGTTTTTGCATAGTGAGTTATTTCATTAAATATCCACGGATAGCCAATAGCAGCGCGGCCAATCATAATGCCATCAACTCCATAACGGTTTTTATATTCCAATGCCTTTTGCGGTGAATCAATATCACCATTGCCAAAAACAGGAATTGTAATTCTGGGGTTCTCTTTCACTTTTGCAATCAATGTCCAGTCTGCTTCGCCCTTATACATCTGGCTGCGGGTACGCCCGTGAATAGCCAATGCTTTAATGCCAACATCCTGCAAACGTTCTGCCACATCACCAATATTTTTGGTATTATCGTCCCAGCCTAATCTTGTTTTTACAGTTACCGGAAGCGAAGTGCTTTTTACAACGGCATCGGTTAGACGCACCATCAGCGGAACATCTTTTAATACTCCTGCGCCTGCACCTCGACAGGCAACTTTCTTTACAGGACAACCAAAGTTAATATCCAGTAAATCGGGATTGGTGGCATCAACAATTTTTGCCGCAAGAGAAAGGCTTTCTTCATCGCCACCAAAAATCTGAATACCTACCGGTTTCTCATAATCGAAAATATCCAGTTTCTTCCTGCTTTTAATGGCATCGCGTATTAATCCCTCACTGCTTATAAACTCAGTATACATAAGGTGTGCTCCATTGTCTTTACAAACTGCACGAAAAGGAGGATCGCTTACATCTTCCATTGGTGCAAGCAATAAAGGAAAATCAGGAAGTAGTATGTTATCTATTTTTACCAAACTATTTATATCGAATGAAGAGTTTTTCCAAACTCAAAAAAAATTGGCTGTAAATTTACGCACTAAAAATTTTAGATGATCACAGACGACAAAAATTCAAAAAACTTTAGCTATCTATCACAATTGGGAATTTTAATTGGGCTTATTGGGGCCGGTATGATCATTGGTTCAATAGCTTCTGTAATTA
>CBIGQT010000808.1:0-1636 GCA_966191655.1 uncultured Ginsengibacter sp. | reverse complement strand
AATATGAATAGAAAAATATTTTAGAAAAAGCAGGAATTACTGATTATTCCATTCAATGGAAATGGGCGTTCAGATTTTTAATAACAGCCCCTAACACCACGCCCGCCGGGAAAAACAAATCAATTAAATAAATTGGGAGATCTTAATACAAATAAAAGTTTAGAATTTAATCCAAATACATTTGATGTTGCAATTATCGGTGGTGGACTGGCGGGACTGTCCCTTTCAATTCTATTAGCTAAAAGCAATTACAAAGTAGTTTTATTTGAAAAAGAAAAATATCCGTTTCATCGCGTATGTGGCGAATATATTAGTCTCGAAAGCTGGAAGTTTATTGAACAAGAGCTTGGATTGAATCTCTCTCAGCTCGATCTGCCTATTATAAAAAAGTTAATTATCTCTTCTCCTAACGGTAACTCAGTAAACGCAAATCTTGATTTGGGCGGATTTGGCATTAGCCGGTTTTTGATTGATAATGAATTAAAAAAAATCGGCATAGAAAGTGGTGTTTTTATTTTAGAAGAAACCAAAGTAAATGACGTTATTCTTAACCATGAATTATTTACCATAAAATTTGGAAGTAAAGCTATTAATTGTAAAGTTGTTGCAGGCGCTTTTGGCAAGCGAAGCAATCTTGATGTAAAATGGATGAGAGAATTTTTAAAAGGGAAACCGGGAAAGCTGAATAACTATATTGGCGTGAAATATCATATTAAAACTTCATTACCAGTTGATACAATTGCATTGCACAACTTTAAGAATGGTTATTGCGGTATTTCAAAGGTTGAAGGTGACGCCTATTGCCTTTGCTACTTAACTACAGCACAAAATCTTAAGGATAGTAATAATTCTATAGAAAAAATGGAACAGAATATTCTATATAAAAATTCTTTTCTAAAAAAAATATTTAATGAGGCCGAATTTATTTTTAAAGGCCCGGTAACTATTTCCCAGGTTAGCTTTGACAAAAAAGCGCTCGTAGAACGCCATGTGTTAATGATTGGGGATGCTGCAGGAATGATAACGCCACTATGCGGAAATGGAATGAGCATGGCACTTCACTCTTCCAAAATTGCATTCCAATCTATTTGCAATTTTTTAAGTAATAAAATAACAAGGCAGGAAATGGAACGGCAATATTTAAAGCAATGGAATAATTGCTTTAAAAACAGGTTAAGAGCTGGACGCATGATTCAGAAATTATTTGGAAAAGAATTTATTACAAACAGGTTTATAGATGCTTTAAAGCCATTCCCTTTTTTGATTAATAAGATCATAAAATCAACTCACGGTAAAGAGTTTTAGTAACTTTGTATTGTAAATGTTTCAGCATTCAATTATATTATTTGATGGTGTTTGCAACCTGTGTAATGGTGCTGTACAGTTTGTTATACGAAGGGATAAAAAGGACCAATTTCTTTTTGCCTCCTTACAATCAGACGAGGGCAGGGAAATATTGGAGAGATTTCATTTTCCGCTCAATAAGAGTGATTCTTTCATTCTTGTTGAAAAAGGGAAAGTTTATGAACAATCAACAGCGGCTTTAAGAGTGCTAAAAAGTTTGAACGGACTTTGGCCTCTTTTTTATGGCTTTATAATTGTCCCAAAGTTTATAAGAGACGGTATTTATAATATC
>CBIGQT010000807.1:0-1646 GCA_966191655.1 uncultured Ginsengibacter sp. | reverse complement strand
AATGATAGAACGTGACAGAAATCATCCGTCAGTAATTAGCTGGAGTATTGGCAATGAAGAATGGGCGATTGAGAACACAATTGTTGGCGCAAGAGTAGCCACTTCTATGCAGGATTATGTAAAAACAATTGATACAACAAGGCCTGTTACTTTAGCTTTTAGTGGAGGTGTGAATAATGGCAATTCAACAACTATCGAATTGCTTGGATATAATTATGTGGCTAATAAGAATACAGATGAGCATCATAAAAAATTCCCCTGGCAACTAAGCTGGGGAACTGAAGAGGGATCAACAGTTGCTACACGCGGAATTTATTTTAATGATCTTGCAAAACATTACCGTGCAGCGTATGATGAACCGCAACATCCCAAAAATTATTTCAGTATAGAGCAGGGATGGAAATATTATGCAGCACGCCCCTATCTTGCCGGAATGTTTATCTGGACTGGTTTTGACTACCGTGGCGAGCCAACGCCTTTTGGATGGCCCTCAGTTGTTTCACTTTTTGGAATGCTTGATTTATGCGGTTACCCGAAAGACGATGCCTGGTACTTGAGATCATGGTGGATTGATAAACCCATCGTGCACGTATTTCCTCACTGGACCTGGCCCGGAAAAGAAGGACAGGAAATTAATGTATGGGTTTATAGTAATTGCAATGAAGTGGAATTGTTTCTCAACAAAAAAAGTTTAGGTAAGAAACCAATGCAAAAAAATTCGCACCTGGAATGGAAAGTAAAATATTTACCGGGCACACTGGAAGCTATTGGTTATATTAATGGCAAAAAAATTACATCAGATAAAGTACAAACAACGGGAAATGCAGCTTCCATAAGACTTTCATCAGATCAAAATATTATTAAAGCCAATAAAGAAGATGTAGCCATACTAACGGCAGAGATACTTGATAAAAATAATTTGCATATACCAACAGCGGGTAATGAAATTACTTTTACCATCGAGGGGCCCGCAAAAATAATTGGTGTTGGAAACGGAAATCCAACGTCTTTGGAAAAAGATAAATTTTTACCGCAAATCAACATTATAAAAATTGAAAATTTAAAAGAGAAATATGTAAAAGATATTAATAGCAATATTGAAACAGCAGTTGATTATAATGACAAAGATTGGCAACCTGCATTTAAAGAAGAACGCACACAGAGCTTTGGCGATAGTGTTAAAGCAATCGTTTACCGCGGAAACTTTGCAATGCCTCAACTAAAAGAAAATGATTCAGTTCATCTCTTTTATAAAAGTATCGGAAAAGAACAATCTATTTTTATTAATGGAAAAGAAATTGGCGGCGACTTAAATGAAAGCTTACATGGAAATGAGTTTCTGCTAAAGGCATCTGAACTTCGTACAGGCAAAAACGTTATAGCCATAAAAACAACGCCATTGTTAAAAGATAATTCATGGGATTTTATCAATATGGATCCTGGGCTTATACAAATAATTACTCCGGCTCTTCAATGGAAAAGAAAATTATTCAGTGGTTTGGCCCAGGTAATTATTCAGTCAACTTCAGAAGAAGGAGATATAATTATAACAGCAACATCGAATAATTTAAAGACCGGAGTGTTAAAAATTAAAACAATAAAATCTAAATTAAGGCCGGCTATTCAGGATTAATCAATATAAAAAA
>CBIGQT010000806.1:0-1651 GCA_966191655.1 uncultured Ginsengibacter sp. | reverse complement strand
AATAATAAATATTCTTTAATGGGCGCTATGCGAAGCGGTGCGCAGATTGTGAGTTATGAATTATCAGCAGGGTTCTCTGTTCTTTCTGTAGTGGTACTTGCCGGCAGTTTAAATTTAAATACCATCATTCAATCACAGGCTGATGGCTGGTGGATCTTTAAAGGACATATTCCTGTAATTATTTCTTTTATCATTTTTATAATTGCGGTTACTGCAGAAACCAATCGTGCTCCATTTGATCTCGCAGAAGCAGAATCAGAGCTGACGGCAGGTTTTCATACAGAATATTCGGGAATGAAATTCGCTTTGTTCTTTTTAGCCGAATATGTAAATGTTTTTATTGTATGTGCAATCGGAGCCACTTTATTTTTTGGCGGATGGATGCCCTTTCATATTGGTAACTGGGAAGGATTTAATCATGTAATGGATTATATTCCTTCAAGCATTTGGTTTTTTGGGAAAACATTTTTTTTAATATTCCTGATCATGTGGTTTCGGTGGACATTTCCAAGGTTGCGTATCGATCAGTTATTAAATCTTGAGTGGAAATATTTATTACCCATAAGTTTATTTAATATTTTATTGGTAACAGCAATGGCAATAGCAGGATGGTATTTTTAAGCCCCCCGGCTCCGAAGGGGAGAAGAAATGCAGTCTTAAAAAATTGAGAAAATTAAATTTTGTTGATAGTTTAAAATTATAAATTGAACATTTCAAAAATGAATAAAACTTCAAAGAACTTAAAGACTTCCCAGGCTCCACCTTCGGGGGCGGGGGGGGCAAATTAATATTTAAAAGAAGTTTTCAATGCTGTAAAATCATTGTTCATTGGCCTCAGGCGGACAGGATATTATTTTACGCACCACAAAGAAATTATCACTCAACAATATCCTGACAATAAAGCTACTTTGAATTTGCCTGAAAGATTTAAAGGAGAAGTAGTGATGCCGCACAATGAAAATAATGAACATCGTTGCACGGGCTGCACGGCATGCGAACTGGCTTGTCCCAATGGAACTATTAAAGTCATCACCCAGTTTGATATTACGCCTGATGGCAAAAAGAAAAAAGCAATCGATAAATTAGTATATCACTTAGAGCTATGTACAATGTGTAATTTGTGTATCATCGCCTGTCCTTCAGATGCTATTGTGATGGCGCAGACTTTTGAGCACAGTGTCTTTGATCGAAGCCAGTTAACTAAAATTTTAAATAACCCCGGTTCTAAAATAATGGACGGAATAGAATAATGAGCGGATCAACTATTATATTTTATATGCTTGCTGCCCTTACTTTAGTGAGCGGAGTACTTGCCGTAACAACGCGGCAAATATTCAGAGCCGCTATCTTTTTATTATTTTCTTTGATTGGTGTAGCAGGGCTTTTTTTCTGGATGCAGTATGAATTTATAGCAGCAGTACAGGTTGTAGTGTATGTTGGCGGCATAACGGTACTAATTATCTTCTCCATTTTCTTAACACAACAGGCAGGAGATAAAATGCCCAAACAAAAATTGGGAAGACAAATCTTCTCAGTGTTAGCAGCGTTTTGCGGATTTGGTCTGATCATGCTACAGGTATTTCAACACACGTTCATCGCGATGCTGAATCAGCCTATAGAGCCAAATGTTACCAATATCGGTAATCAAATG
>CBIGQT010000805.1:0-1661 GCA_966191655.1 uncultured Ginsengibacter sp. | reverse complement strand
ATCTTCGTCAATAAAAACAATACGGTTGGTCTTTTTTAAGGAAACAAGTATCCGATGATGTACATCTAAAGGTAAAAGCGTTTGTACATCGATTATTTCGCAACTTATTTTCATTTCGTCTAATAGTTCTGCGGCTTCCTGAACAATACGCAGTGTGGAACCATAGGAAACCATGGTAATATCAGTACCTTCTTTAACCACTTCAGGGACACCTAACGGTACCGTATATTCGATTAAATTGGAAGGCAATTTTTCTTTTAAGCGATAGCCATTTAAACATTCAATCATCAATGCGGGGTCGTTGCTTTGCAATAATGTATTGTACATTCCAACGGCCTGAACCATATTTCTTGGAACACAAACATACATGCCACGCAGTGCATTTATGATCATAGCCATCGGTGAACCGGAATGCCAGATGCCTTCAAGCCTGTGACCCCTCGTACGAACAATCATAGGGACACTCTGCTGCCCCATTGTACGAAAATAAGTAGTACTGGCATCATCACTTAAAGGTTGCAATCCATACAACAAATAATCAAGATATTGTATTTCAGCGATAGGCCTCAAACCACGCAAGGCCAACCCTATGCCCTGCCCTATTATACTTAATTCGCGAATTCCGGTATCAAATATTCTACTTTCCCCATACTTCGCCTGCAAACCGCTGAAACCCTGGTTTACATCACCAATTTGTCCTAAATCTTCTCCAAAGGCAATTAGCTTACTATTACTTGCAAAAACCTCGTCAAAATATTTATTCAACACTTCATATCCATTAACCATTTCTGCATCTTCATTATACAATGCTTTAACAGCAACAGTTTTAAGTGCTGATTTTGGCCCTTCATTATAAAGATTAGAATTAAAAATTTTACTATTTTCTTTTGCAAGTTCATCATAGTATTTTTTAACAGACGATGAACCAGATAAAGTAAGCGCTACTGATAAAGTTTTCATTACATCTCTGCGTAAAGGTTCCCGGTTGGCTGAAAGTTCATCTATTAGCTTTTGCAAGCCTTCTTTATCCTGTTGAGTATCCATTTCATTTTGCAACAATGAGATTACTTCACTTACCTGGTTTTTAATCGGGGTTATATATTTTGTCCATGCATTTTGCCTGCTTTGCTTCACAAATTTTTTAGCTGCTATTTCAATATCTCTTAGTTCGTTATCATCAGCAAGTGCATTTTCAATAATCCACTCCCGCATTTGCTTTCTGCATTCCCATTGGGTTTCCCAGGCAAGTCTTTCCGGTGTTTTATAACGTTCCTGGCTTCCCGAAGTTGAATGTCCCTGCGGCTGCGTAATTTCTTCTACATGAAAAAGTGCAGGAGTGTGGGTTTCACGAATATTTTTTATAGCTGCTTCAAGCACTTCACACATGCCGGCATAATCCCACCCTTTCAGATTATAAATATTTATCCCGTTAGTATCTTCATTTTTTTGTAGTCCGCTTAAAGCTTTTGAAATTGAGGATTTGGTTGTTTGAAATTCTTTGGGAACCGAAATTCCATATCCATCATCCCAAACAAAAACCGCAAGAGGTACCTGCATTACACCTGCTGCATTCATTACTTCCCAAAAATGTCCTTCGGAAGTGGAGGCGTCCCCAATTGTGCAAAAGCAAACTTCATTACCGTTGTCGCTCAACTCATCCA
>CBIGQT010000804.1:0-1667 GCA_966191655.1 uncultured Ginsengibacter sp. | reverse complement strand
ACAGTATATAATCTTGATGACGTATTGAATGGAGAATTGCAGGAGTTTATTGATGCACTTCAGTTTGCAGAAAATTCCGAAAAATTAGTTCAGCAATAATAAAATTTATAGATCATCTTTTCGTAACTTTAAGATTCAAGTTTGAACAAGCAGAAACATCTTATAAGTTTCTTAACATAAGTGCTCTTAACTTTGGCATGTGATTTGAAATACAATCAGCATAAAGTTTAAAAGTCAATTTTCTCATAAGCAGTTAGTTTTGGTAAACGGCCCCTGTTTCTACAGGGGCCTTTCTTTTTTTTAATATAATATTTGTTAAGTAGTAGTTATTATAATTCATATCAAAATACTTTTAGATACTCTTACATTTATCTTTGCTTCACAAAAACGTCAATGACTTTCAATATCTCAAAAGCTATTGATTATTTATAATTAAAGCTTTTATGATCAATAACGATACTCCACAAATATTTCAGACCAATAAGCCTACACGCTGGAAAAGTGTTCAATGGACCTCCCGTGTACTGCTAATAATAGCAATGTTTTTTTTTGTTGTGCTTGCATTTGCATTATATAGCGGCTCGGAGCCCAGTTTACCCAATATGGAGGCAAAGGCGAAAGAATATGAAACAACGCTTGACCCTACTAACCCACTCACCTTAAAAAATGCGCAGAACGAAAAATATAAAGGGTTTAAAGATTTTTTATTAAAGAAAGTGAAAGCGGATTCATTAAAAAAAGCCAGGGCCAAATCTGCATCAGAAGCTAATTCACTCCCGGTAATAAGAGCCGCTTTTTATACACCCTGGAATGCCAATACTTCATTTCCTGACCTTAAAAAAAATGCTGATAAACTTAACACAATTTTTCCAGAATGGTTTTTTATTGATACCGTAACCTTTCAACTTCAAACAAGAATTGACAGCGCCGGCCTTGTTTTAATGAAGCAGAGGCAATTGCGTATTATGCCAATGCTGGAAAATTTCAACTCAAAAATCCACGGTTTTGATGGAAAGCTTGTGCACAAAATATTGAACGATTCTGTTTTGCAAAGAAATTTTATACGGCAGATTGCTGATACATTATCTTATTATCAATTAAATGGTATTAATGTAGACTTTGAGGAATTGATAGAAACTACGAATGATCCGCTCACTGAATTTCAGAAAAAACTATATGAAAAACTGCATGGAAGAGGAATGTTGGTAAGCATGGATGTAGCGCCGAAGAATAACGATTACGACTATCCGAAATTATCAGCGTATAATGATTATATAGTTTTAATGGCCTATGATCAATCAAACAATTCAACAGGTCCGGGACCAATCAGCGGCCAAAAATGGATTGAAGATGCCGTGTCATGGACTGCCCAACGAATTCCTCCTTCCAAAATAATTCTTGGAGTGGGAGGTTTTGGATATGATTGGGCAAATGGAAAACACGACCAGGATTATACCTATAATGATGCGATCAATAAAGCAAAGGCATTAAACGCTAAAATTATTTATGATAACGATTCCTATAATCTTCATTACAGTTATGAAGATGAAGAAACTGATACAACTGGCGAGATTGATAAAACTCCTCATGAAGTTTGGTTTACAGATGCCGCTACCACATTTAATATACTCCGGTTTAGTGATGAATTTCAAACAGCAGGTACCGCA
>CBIGQT010000803.1:0-1668 GCA_966191655.1 uncultured Ginsengibacter sp. | reverse complement strand
TTGTTTTAAAAGTCTTTTCCCACATAAGATTACCCGTTGCAGATACCCTTATAATCATAGGGTCGTAACGGCCGTTATAAGGCATTTGTACAAATACATCGCCTACCAGCAAAATACTGTTATCAGTTAGTTCAAATGCCTTATACACATCATTAGATCCGTTGAAATCCCCGCATTTAATTAACCTGCTCCACAAAGTATCTCCATATTGTGTACATTTTATGAGATGGGGATACGTTCCAACACCTCCTGCATTAACCTCCCATCCCGGTATCAAAACATTTCCATCTCTTGTTTTGGTGATGTAATCATTACCAAATCCCAACGGGTCTTTCCGGTAAATAAGCCTTACACTTGTGTCAATACACGATGCTGCTCCCCCCAGCTTTTCCGGTATTGCAGATAATACCTGGTATTTATTCCGAAGTACGGCGTGGCTGTCTTTTATGTTTTCTTCGTGATTTTTATTGTCATGTAACGTTTTCTTCACTTTCCATGTTCCCATGTTTTGGAGTTTCCGGCTCATTGATGAATCTGCCTGCCGGTAGAGTTGCAATATATCGGGAGGTGATTTCTGGGCGCTGCCCGCGCAACAAAGCAGCAAAACAAAACATACAAAAAATGAAATAGGTTTCAGCAAAGAAAGCATTACCGGCAGTTAGAATTTAAAAAGCAAAATAATAATTAATTACCAATGAACACGATTATTATTTTAACTGATAAAGTTTATAATTATTGTATCTGGTAACTTTACCCAATGGCAGATGCCTGCTGCCGGTAGGCAGGACTGCTTTTGGCATGGACATAAAAACCTGCCTGCCGGCAGGCAAGGCTGTAATACTTTGTTTTTCCGAAAACAAGAACTGAATGGTGGCTAAATAAAATAAACAGCAACATTACCAATGATGCAAAAAATATTAAAGTATTAAGAGAGGAGCTTTGCTTTTCCCAGCAATGTATTCATTGTTTTTATTTTTATTGCAAAGGGAGAAGTTTCTTTAGTTTTGGATTTAGTAACAATAACAGTTTTATTTTTTACTCTTTTTACAGAAGACTTTCGGCCTGTATTTTTTTTAGTTAATGCCATATATCAAAATTAAGTTTTTCTTTTTACAAAAAAAGCCAGATATGACTCCGTGTATCCCGCATCAAATGGTGTTTCTTTAGGGCTGTTTGCAGGCCCTTCTAATGCTGTAATAAAAAATTCTTTCCGGAATGTATCCAGATGCGTTTTTATTATTCGCTGATAAAGCGCTGTTCTTTCTTTTGTACTTCCTCCGAATACAATTTTAAACTTCGGATTCTCCTCTGTAAAATCTTTTATAATATAAATAACGGTAGAGAGCACTTTTATTATATCTCCATTGTTGCTATTGGCTTTATCGTCAATACTTCCATCCGGCAACAAATCTCCAAAGCCAAGATTGTATATGTTTTCAATGGCAAGAGGGGTAAACTCTACAATTTTTTCAACAGGCTTTTTGCCAGTACTAAAAAAGCGATACCGGGTTGAGAATTCCTTGTTATATAAATATGGTTCCCTGTTCATAAGTAGGTGTTAAGATAAATAAACTATAATAAAAGAGAAAAAAATGTGTAATTACCTTTACACCATGGCCGACGTGCACACCAAAGAAACCCGCAGCTATAATATGAGCCGTATTAAAA
>CBIGQT010000802.1:0-1672 GCA_966191655.1 uncultured Ginsengibacter sp. | reverse complement strand
ACAGGCAGTGGACGATTTTTCATGTGAGTGATTATTTATATTCTTACAACAATATGCCTAAATAAACTTGTTGGTAAAAAATACTAACGGCGGCATTAAAGCACAGATACGCCAACGCCACATTATCTTAGCTGCATATCTGCGCCAGTGGGAGATTTTTTTCATAGTTTATTTTTCTGTTCAATGAATCAACATCTCATCAATCCTCACAAACTGATATTCCCTTCCTTTTAGTTCATTAATCAGCTGCGGCAAACTTTTATAAAATTTATCAGTCCGACGGGGATCTGTTCCAATATGCACCAATAAAATAAATCCATTCAATCCATTTGAAGATCGAATTTCATAATGCACAATCGAATTGAAAACAGAATCACTGCTTACATATTTATTGCCCATTTGAGGATATGTGTAATCCGTGTTGCTACGGGTTCCTGGCTTAAAATCAACCAGTTGTAATTCCATTTCTTTTGTCCATTTTGCAATAGAATCATTATACCATTCATAGGAAGGAAGAAAATAATGAGCCTGGGGTTTTTCGATTCCCCAATGCTTTAATTCTTTGTAAGCTTTTTGAAGATCTTCTGTAAACTGCTCATGCGTTACCAGTAAACTATCTCTTTTTTCCCAATCGCAATACAGCAAATGTTTATCGGAATGAGAGCCTAAATAATTCCCATTTCTTTTTAAATCAGAAATGATTGTTTTGAATTTTTTATTCCGGTAAAAATTGCCGGTAAGAAAAAAGGAGCCATGAATATTTTCTTGTTTCAATGCTTTGGAAATATAACTGCCTCCATCTCCAAATTCATCACCGGTAAAAACCAATGCTATTTTTTTTTGAGTCGTATCTCCACGAATAATTCCGCCGTGAGAAATTATTTCATTTGTTATTGAACTTTTTTTTTAAACTCACTTTGCTTCGCTGCAAGTAAATAGATTAACGAAGCCGTTCCATCCATTGTTGGCTCGTTGCTGCTGTAATCGCCATAATCATCGTGATACACCGCAAGATCGCTTTGAAACTCCGCATATTCGTCCGGCTCATATAATGTAATGCCGATGAGATTTTTATAGATGGCGGTATAAACCGGACCATCAACCAATCCGCCATAAATGGGATAATGGCCGATATGAGTGAATGCCGAATGCGGATCTGCAGGCGTATCGCCCGACGAAGGCAGTCCGTACACCATACTTGTGCCCCACGGATTGCAACCAAAGAGCCAGTCTACATTTGCCTGTGCAAGTTCATCAAAAGTATGATCGGCCGAAAGTTGTGCATACCACAAACATTGAATGGCAAATGAAGTCGTGAGATTATTACTGCACCAGATAAAAGGTACGCCACGATAAAATGCATTTTCTTTTGCACGTTTCCACACATCTTCAATTCCCTGTTTGTAAAAACTGATAATAGAATCTTTTTTACTTCCTTTTAATTGTTTGGCCAGCTCATAATGGCCGGGATTGATGAAAGGATAATATTGATAATGATTGGCCGTATCCCTGTAAAACCAGGGTGTTACTTTTTCTACCTGCGAATATTTGAATGAAGAATCAAGAAGGCTTTCCAGTTTTTTATTTTTAAAATTGTTATGTGAATATCCTAAAGATGCAAAGGCCAGTTTCATTTCGTATGTCGATTTATGTACCACATAAATAGAAGGCG
>CBIGQT010000801.1:0-1684 GCA_966191655.1 uncultured Ginsengibacter sp. | reverse complement strand
CCCTGATTCTTGATTTTATATTGAGTAGTGTGAACACCCACTGCAACGCCTCCTGCACCGGAAGCTATGTAATAACGGGTAAGCATACCCTGTCTTTCTTCATCCAACTTTAGATTGGCCTGCAATGCCAATGGATGGGCAGGAATCACTGTTCCCTGCTGTAGTAAATTATTTATTTCTGCGGGTAGCTCGTTTGATTTCATAGCTATTAAAATTGACCTTCTCTTTCCTGGAAATGCGTTGGCTTATTTAATATTTTACCATCCTGTTTTAGCCACTCTGCTATCACTTCCATCATCTTATTAAGAGAAACTTTTGGATGCCCAAAAAGACGAAATGATTCCGAAGCATTGCTTAATAATGCCGTAGGTTGTTCTTCATTAATCAATACCGGTTTTGTCTCAAACATCTTTCCAAATTCGTTGGCAAGCCAGTGGATTGAAACTATTTCAGGTCCGGTGACATTCAAAATTTTTGCCGGTACTTCACAGTGGAGTAATGATCTCAACGCAATTTCATTTGCATCGCCCTGCCAGATAACGTTTACATAGCCCATGGTCATATCAATGGCTTTCCCAGACTTTACCGATTGCGCAATTTCCAGCAATACACCATAGCTAACATCATTGGCATAGTTCAAACGAAAAATTAAAACAGGCGTATTATTTTTTTCACCATAATATTCAAAAAGTCTTTCCCTGCCAAGACACGACTGTGCATATTCACCAACGGGATGGGTTACACTATTTTCAGTTGCCCCGCCGGAATCAACAGGAGTAAGATGGTAAACGTTGCCGGTTGAGAATGCAACAATATTCGAATTTTTATATTTCTGTGCAACACGACCGGGTAAATAACTATTCATTGCCCAGGTAAAAGATTCGTTTCCGCTGGTGCCAAATTTTGTACCGGCGAGGTAAAGTACATTTTTCACTTCAGGCAATGATTGTAATTGGGCATCTTCCAGAAGATCAACACTGCGTGCTTCTATTCCACAATCATTTAATTCATCCCTTGTACCCGAACCGGTAAAACGGGATACTGCAATTATTTTTTTCTTTACACCCGCTTTATCAGTAGCCTCTTTTGCAAGCTTCGCCAAGGCAGGACCCATTTTGCCACCGGCTCCAAGAATAATAATATCACCATCCAGTTTTGCTATATCAGCAATTAAATCATCGGAAGGAAGTAATAACTTCCTGTATATTTTCCCGAGGTCCCTCATTATTTTTTTAGATGGTAAAGTATTTGAATGCTTACAACAAATTAAAACAATTCATTTTATTTAAGGGAATTATTTGAGAAAACATGGCAAGAAAACGCGACGGCTAAGCATCATACCTGCGCCAACAAATTATAGAGATCAGTGGGCTTCGGCAACTGTATTAGCTTTCCCAGTCCGGTTATCATAGAAATGAATTAAGTCTTCATAAATCATATAAATTCCCGACTTTATAAAGTAGTAACCAAATAAACAACAAGAAAAAGCATACTAAAGGCAGATATAACAATATTAAAAGCAGATGACACTTTTCTAACGGTGTTGTAATGAGACTAAAAGCAAATAAAACAATACTAAAAGCAATCAAATGTTATGCTGGTCATTTTCCTATACAGAACTTGCTAAAGATATAATCAAGCATATCTTCATTTGATATGTCACCCGTAATTTCCCCGATGTAGT
>CBIGQT010000800.1:0-1685 GCA_966191655.1 uncultured Ginsengibacter sp. | reverse complement strand
GAGAAGTTATGAATGTGACTAAGTAAAACTTTATCTACTTTGCAGAATAGAAACAATTTATGCAACTGGTGAAATGATCCGATAGCTATCGGGTTTCGAAAAATAATGCATGAGGTAGCTTAATACTGTTGTTGGTGATGCCGGGCTACAAAGGCAGCGCAAAAAAAACATCAACAACGACGAAAAATCAAAAAAAAAGCGATAACCTGAAAAGAAAAACTATTTAAATTTGTTGAGCTGATAAAACTGAAAAATAAAGCGAACAGAAATTAACTCAAAAATTTTTTATGGCAAACAACAGCGTATCGTTACACAGAGTTCTTAAAGCATCTCCTGAAAAGGTTTATCGGGCATTTACTGAAGCTAATGCACTTGCATCCTGGTTGCCTCCGTATGGCTTCCTCTGTACTGTGCATGAAATGAATGTAAAAGTGGAAGGAACCTTCAGAATGTCATTTCATAATTTTTCGACTGGCAATGGCCATTCATTCGGAGGAAAATATCTCCAGATTAAACCTAATGAGTTTTTAAAGTACACAGATAAATTTGACGACCCTAATCTTCCAGGTGAAATGACTACTTCTATTGAGCTAAAAAAGGTATTGGTTGGCACTGAAATTAAAATTTTGCAGCAAGATATTCCTTCTATGATACCAGCAGACATGTGCTATTTAGGTTGGCAGGAATCCTTAGAGAAATTGGCTAAGTTAGTTGAGCCAGAAATTCCAGATGCATAAAATCAATTTTAACATTTTCGAGGATTAATTTTTAATAATCCTCTAAGAACTGCTGACAAAAAAAGTATTTAATTCTCAGAAACGTTTGTGTAAACCTATTTTAAGACAAGTCACTGTACCAATACAATCTCAAAAAAATGAAATTTGAAAAACTCGTTCCAAGTGTATTCTATTCAAATCTAAAAGATAGCTTAAAACTGTTTATAGATTGCCTGGAGTTTAGTATTGTGCATGACGAATTTGAATCAGAATCCCCGTATTATGTTATTGAGAAGGACGGATTAGGCATGCTCTTATTTCAAAACAGGGAATATGCGGAGAAACATTACCCGGAGTTAAGGCTCGTTACAAAAAATATCGGGGCGGTTTACCAAAAAGTAGCATCAACTCATCCTGAACTATTACATCCAAACCTCAATAAAATTACGCTTCGCCCGTGGGGCGCAAAAGAATTTGCATTAAAGGATGAACAGGTTGGCATTATAATTCAGGAGTGGTAAAATTATTTCCTTTGCGGGCTTCAAATTTTCTGCATGAAACGAACAGAAAAAAAATTGCAATTAATAACAAAATATGAGAAAACTAATTGCAGCAATCAATATGACACTTGACGGGTTTTGCGACCACACGGCAATGATTGCAGATGAAGAAATACATCAACATTATAATGAGCTATTAAGTAATGCAGGCACCCTTATATACGGAAGGATAACCTATCAACTTATGGAAAGTTATTGGCCATCTGTCGTAAAAAATCCTACTGGAAACAAGCCAATGGATGAATTTGCAGTATTAATAGACAATATTTCAAAGATTGTTTTTTCCCGCACGCTGAAAAATGTTGATTGGAAAAATACAAAATTGAAAAAGGAAGTCATTAAAGAAGAAGTTTTAGAACTCAAGCAATCCCGCAATGGCGGGAGTAAAAACATTTTAGTTGGCAGCCCA
>CBIGQT010000799.1:0-1698 GCA_966191655.1 uncultured Ginsengibacter sp. | reverse complement strand
ATAAAAAAATATACACAGAATCTTACGATATTATATGATGGCGATAATGCAGGAATAAAAGCGGCGCTGCGGGGATTGGATCTTGCACTCGAAGAAGGGCTTAACGTACAACTTGTACTATTGCCAGACGAAGAAGATCCGGATAGTTATATTAATAAGCATGGCGTTGCGTCTTTCAATTCATTCATTAAAGAAAATAAAAAAGATTTTGTTCTTTTTCAGTTGGAACATGCTTTGAAAGATGCCGGAGATGATGCTAATAAACGTTCGCATGCTGTTAACCAGGTTGCCGAAACTATTGCTAAAATTAATAAAGCAGAAGACTTTACAAAACAGCAGGATTACATTCATAAAACTGCAGAGCTTTTAAAAATAGATGAAACCGGGCTTCATACTTTGGTAAATAAATACATCAGGGAAAAACTTAGCAAAGAAGAAAGAAAGCAATTTAGCAACGAAAAAATATTTCAGGAACCGGGAAGAGAAGTAAGTGATTTTTCCGAAGGTGATATTGATGCGTTAGAATTATTAAATAAAGATGAATACAATGAAAGAGCTGTTGTTCGCTGCCTCATTGAATTCGGATTAAAGGAATGGCAGCCGGGTAAAACTGTTGCAGATTACCTCTTGTACGAATTTATTGATGATGAATTAATTGCCAATAATGCACTTCAAAAAATTATATCTGTTTATAAAACCTGGTATGAACAAGAACTGGAACCAACGGCGAAAAATTTTTTATATAGCGATGATCTTGAAATGAGCCGGCTCGTTGTTTCCATGATTGAATTTCCTTATGAGATAAGCCCCAACTGGCTGAGCACTTACGAAATGCCGGTGCCTACGAGGGAAGATAATTATAAAGAGGAAATTATCTCATCAGTTAATTATCTCGAATTAAAAAAATTAAAAAAACTGATTGAGCAGAATCAAAAAGAACTGGAAGAAACTTCATCACCTGAAAGGCAGCTCCTTCTAATGCAGACCCATGTACGCCTCAAAGATCTTGAAACAAAAATAACAAAAGATATAGGGGCGGTTATATTGAAATGAACGGTAATTTTAGCGTATCTGGTGACGTTAGCCCCAAAAAATCAATCCAATTCTACCATAGCCTTAACAACTCCGTTTGCAGAATCTAACCAATTTGCAAATTCATTTTTTACGTCGCCAAATAAAACACGATGGGTAATATAATTTGAAGGTTCAATTTCTTTCTTTTTCATGGATGATATCACCTGTTTAAAATCTTCTGCCGTAGCATTTCGACTACTCATTACCGTTGCCTCCCTTTTATGAAACTCAGGGTGACTAAAACATACATCACCCTTTTGTAAACCAATTAACACATACCGTGCACCATGGGCCATATATTGAAAAGCATTATTGATGGCTTTTAAATTGCCCGTAGCATCTATGACCACTGTTGGCATATCACCATTAGTAATGTCCATTAATTGTTGTGTAACATCCGGTGTAAGTGCATTTATGGTATATTCTGTTTTTATTTTTTCCTTACAAAATTGTAACCGCTTCTCATTTATATCCATTGCTATTACCCTGCCACCGGCAATGCGGGAAAATTCCATTGTCCCTAATCCGATTGGTCCCGCTCCTATTACTAAAACAAATTCACCCTGCGAAATACCGGCCCGACTTACACCATGCGCTCCGATAGCTAAAGGTTCTATCAACGCC
>CBIGQT010000798.1:0-1703 GCA_966191655.1 uncultured Ginsengibacter sp. | reverse complement strand
TTGCATTTGTTTCGCTTATGGAAGATGGGGAACGGGATTTTGTTTTTAACCGCGGAGCAGACGGCCAATTGAGTGAAAGCGATATAGCGGGAATTGATTTGGAAGAGTGCTCAATTATACATTTTGGCTCGGCCACTGCATTTCTTCCAGGGCCATTACAAAACGCTTATAAAAGTTTATTGCAAAAAGCAAAAGAGAAAAATATTTTCATAAGTTTCGATCCAAATTACCGGCAGTTGCTCTGGAAAAGTAACCTCGAATCTTTCATTGAGCAATCATGGAATTTTATGCAGCAATGTAATTTTTTTAAAGTGAGTGATGAGGAAGCAAAACTTATTACCGGCAAAGAATCTGTATTTGATGCCGCCACTGCTTTGTCAGAAAAAACAACCGCAACATTTACTATTACATTGGGCAAAGAAGGAACGATGCTGGTGCGCAAAAAAAATAAAATCACTATACCCAGTATTCCTGTAAAACCAATAGATACAACCGGTGCAGGCGATGCATTTGTCGGCGCTGTATTATTTCAATTAAGTAAATATTCATCAAAAATGATTCAGGCTTTAAGCGACGAACACTGGAAAGAAATTATTGCGAATGGAAATAAAGCGGGCGCTCGTACCTGTGAATATATGGGCGCTATGGAAGCGTTTAAACATTTAAATAACCTGATACTGGATTAATAACGTTAAGGCATGTACGATTTTAAAGTTCATTCAAAAATTGAAAATATAATAGCTATTCACTTTCCGGAAATACCTGTTGAGAATAATTTATTTTTTTCAAGATTTATCGCAAACGCTTCCTCTATTCACTCTTTATTTTATGAACTATATGGCGAACACGTAAACAGTCATTTTTTCTTTGACGAATTACTTGAAACAATTGTAGCTGCTTTTAAAAACCGCTCTTTAGAACTGCAACAAAAAGATATTAAAAAAAAAAAAAAAGAAAGCTGGTTCCTGAGTAATCAGCTTGCCGGCATGAGTTTGTATGTTGACAGGTTTTGCGGAAGTATTGCCGACCTTGAAGAAAAGATTTCTTACTTCAAAGAGCTTGGAGTAAATGTGTTACACCTGATGCCTTTGTTTGCAAGTCCCTCAGGAGAAAGTGACGGAGGTTATGCAGTTTCTGATTTCAGAAAAGTAGACGACACATTTGGTACACTTAATGATCTGGAACATCTTCAGCAAAGTATGAGCAGAGAAGATAGGTATCTTATGATTGATATTGTTCTCAATCACACATCGCACCGGCATGAATGGGCAGAAAAAGCAAAAGCAGGAGATAAAAAATACCAGGATTTTTTTTACATGTATGATGACAGAAATATTCCGGATGCTTTTGAAAAATCAATGCCTGAAATTTTTCCTGAAAGTTCTCCCGGTAATTTTACATGGATTAAAGAATGTAACAAATGGGTAATGACCGTTTTTCATAATTATCAATGGGATCTCAATTACACAAACCCCGAGGTTTTTATTGCTATGCTTGATACAATATTTTTTTATGCAAACATTGGTGTAGATATCTTACGAATTGATGCGCCTGCATTCATCTGGAAACAAGTGGGAACCGCCTCTCAAAATTTACCGCAGGCTCATACTATATTACGGCTTATAAAACTTTGTGCGGAAGTAGCTTCGCCCGGTATGGCTCTGCTTGGTGAAGCAATTGTTGCTCCCAAAGAAATTATGAAT
>CBIGQT010000797.1:0-1709 GCA_966191655.1 uncultured Ginsengibacter sp. | reverse complement strand
GTTAGCCCTTCCCGTTAGTGTATAGCTGCCTGAAACATTTATCTGTGTGCTTTTGGTATTATTAACGATGGACGTATTATTGATAGTGCCCGATGAGGTTAAACTCTTGCCTGAATTTACATTGATAATTCCACCCGGAGCAAGTGTTAAACTGCTAATAGTTGCATTACCTGTTACGTCGATATTCGCATAAGTGCCGGCGGCAACGGCTCCTGAAGCAGATAAATATCCTGTTGCAGGTGAAGAGATAACATTAACCGGATTTACATTTCCCTGTGTGCCGTTCCTAATACCAAAAGTTCCGAAATAATTAATAATAGCCGGGGTAGCTGAAGAAGCAATATTTCCTCCCGGTGCATTTGAATAAATTGCGCCACTATTTCCAATCCACAGAGTTATGTTCAATGCTTTGGGATTGGCCATAGACGAAAAAGGAATTTTTACTTCTCTTGTATTAGCGCTTGTAGAATAGGTAATGCCGGAAGCTGCAATCCAACCTGCTGAATAATTGTTGGCCTGCTGAACAGACTCTTCTGCATATACATTAAAATCAGCCTTGAAAGGTAGCGTAGCGGTAACTCCATTATAAGATTTACCCGTCGTGGTTCCATTTCCTGAGGTGGCAACGGCATTGGGATCGGTATCAATATATATGGCAAGATTATCTGTCGCAACAAAACTTCCCGCTGTTCTAAAGGCGCCTATATACAAATTATTTGCATCGAAAGTGATGTAGTAATCTGTACTTCCCGAAACGGCGGAAATTTTTTCCAACGCATTGAAATCGGATGAGGAATTGGTAAAATTTACTGTATGATTGGATTGGGAAAAGGTATTGAATGAAAATAACAGGGCGAATACTAACAGTAACCTATTCCCCGATCGTTTTAAAACATTCATTTTGAAGAAATAAGCAGTATTGGAAAATATCAGGTAGCGGTTTCTCATGGGGGATATTTTGGTTTATTTAAATTAAAAACTGTGTTCTTTACAAAAGTAATGGTATCTAAAGTATCAAACACTCCCAACACGAATAAGAGAACATGTTCACTAACTAAAAATAATACAAATATTTATTATTTACTAACTTTCGGTCTATAATAAACGCAGTTTGCTTTTCACGTTGGTTGTCAACCCTTAACAGGTTCATTTCCGTTTAAAAACGCCGGTAAAAGGGTTGGAAAACTTCAATCCGGCAGACTCTTTCACTATTTTATTATGTACATTCATATTTGACAGAATTTATTTAAAATGAAAAAGTTCCCGATATTTTTTTTCTTTTGCAACGCTGTTTTTTTTACAGCATCCGCACAGGTTGATATTATTCAACACATTGATGCCCGGAATATTCAAAATCTTGATGGCCGATGGCATTACATTATTGATCCCTACGAAACAGGTAATGGACGCTTTTATCAAAACTAAGAACTACAATCAAAATCGGAATTGATAGAATACGATTTTGCAAAATCACCAACTATCAATGTACCCGGTGATTGGAATTCACAGAATGATCAGTTGCTGTTTTATGAAGGAACCATTTGGTATGAACATGATTTCAATATTGCTCCTCAACCTGGCAAAAAATATTTTCTTTATTTCAAATCGGTAAATTATGAAGCTGCTGTGTATGTGAACGGCCAGGTGGCAGGAGAACACAAAGGCGGCTTTACTCCTTTTCAATTCGATGTGACGTCATTGCTCCGGGA
>CBIGQT010000796.1:0-1711 GCA_966191655.1 uncultured Ginsengibacter sp. | reverse complement strand
CTTACAATTAATTAAACAAAATCACGGGGTAACTATTGACCTTGACGCATTACTACTTGATGATGAAGAAACGTATAAGTTATATCAAAGAGCAGATACCAACGCCACGTTTCAGTTTGAAAGCGGAGGTATGCAAAAGCATCTTCGTGATTTAAAGCCTGATAAGTTTGATGACCTTATTGCAATGAATGCACTTTTTCGTCCCGGGCCAATGGCTTATATTCCGGATTATATAGAGCGTAAACATGGCAGGCAGGAAATTCACTATGACCTTCCTGAAATGGAAGACATATTAAAAGATACCTATGGCATTACCGTTTACCAGGAACAGGTGATGCTGTTATCACAAAAGCTGGCAGGCTTTAGCAAAGGCGATGCAGACGTGTTAAGAAAAGCAATGGGTAAAAAGCAGCGTTCAGTGTTGGATAAAATGAAAGAACAGTTTATTGAAGGCGCTAAAAAAAATAACCATCCTGTAAATAAATTAGAAAAAATATGGAGCGATTGGGAATCTTTTGCACAATATGCATTTAATAAATCTCATTCCACCTGTTATGCATTAGTAGCCTATCAGACTGCTTATTTAAAAGCGCATTTTCCAAGTGAATATATGGCTGCAGTTTTAAATCATGCAGGCTCTATTGAAAAGATTACTTTCTTCATGGAAGAGTGTAAGCGCATGGGATTAACCGTCCTTGGTCCTGACATTAATGAATCGCAAAAAGGATTTGCGGTAAATAAAAAAGGAGAAATTCGTTTTGGCTTCAGTGGCATGAAAGGTGTTGGTGAAGCGGCTCTTGAAAACATAATTGAAGAACGTGAAAAGCACGGAGCATTTTCTTCAATTTATAATCTTATTAAAAGAGTAAATCAAAGAACGGTTAATAAAAAATCCCTTGAAAGCCTTGCCTATGCCGGTGCTTTTGACTGTTTTAAAAATATTCACAGAGCCCAGTATTTTTATGTAGCCCCGGGCGATTCTATAAATGGACTTGAAAAAATTATCCGTTTTGGTAATCAATACCAGGCACAACTTTCAAACAGCACAAACACTCTTTTTGGCGACCTGCAAATGGCTGAGGTAGTTCCACCGGCAATGGCAGAATGTGAGCCCTGGCCTTTGGTTAAATTATTAGACTTTGAAAAAGAAGTAACCGGAATGTTTTTAAGCGGCCATCCACTAGATAATTTTGCGTTCGAAATAAAACATTATGGACTTACAACCATTGCAGAGTTTAACGAATTCCAGGAAGCAATAAACCTTCATCCAAATGCGGGTAAAACCTTTCGAATTGCAGGGCTTGTAGTTAGCGCTGACCATCCTACTTCAAAAGCAGGTAATAAATATGGAGTTTTTCATATTGAAGATTATACAGCCAAAATGAAGTTGATGCTATTCCAGGATGATTATATAAAATTCAATAATTATTTTGAACCGGGAACAGCTATATTTCTTACAGGCGCCTTCAGGCAGAGATATAGCAAATCTGAATTTGAGTTTAAAGTACAATCCGTAACGCTTCTTGAAACATTGATGAAATTCTACACAAAAAAACTGCAAATAGAAGCCGACCCAAAAGATATTTCCGAAGAATTTATAGATTTTATCGATAAAAATGTGCAACGCTTTCCAGGCAGATCCACGCTTAAGTTTTGCATTAATGACAGCAAATCTCATTTAAAATTTGGAATGTTTTCTCTTGAAAATGGC
>CBIGQT010000795.1:0-1717 GCA_966191655.1 uncultured Ginsengibacter sp. | reverse complement strand
ACCTTTACACCATGGCCCACGTGCACACCACAGAAACCCGCAGCTATAATATGAGCCGTATTAAAAGCAAGGATACGAAGCCTGTCCGAAGGTCACAAAGGACTCCCCTGGAGACTCCTATGTCCAAAGGACTCCTACGGAGAAATGCTGGTGCGCCTTTTTACATGCCCATGGCTACCGGTACCGCCTACACGAAAGAGCTTACCCCGTAAACCTGGTCTTGTTTTATCAAAGTATAACATCGTAATATTTGTATATTCACTTTTTAAGCAACTCATAAAAAAGATATTGCATCAGTACAAATGCAGCAAACTCCTGTAAGAAAGAAATTAAAACGGCCCAAATTCTGTGGCATTTAATTCCCAATGCTACTTAACCAGGAATTAAATCCATCCTCGTTTACCCGAACTATAACAGATAATTTGTATTGATTTAAAAATACTTGCATTCTATAGCCGGGGGGAAACTGTTCTGGCATGATTTTCTTATAAACTGAATATAAGGGTATCCCTTTATACAGTTTATTTTTTGAAACATTCTCACGCACCATTAAATAACTTACGATGGCCAATTTAAACGTTCAACCAAAAAAGAAAAATTATTTATGGCTATGGATTATCATTATCCTGTTAATTGTGGCAGGCATATATTATTACATGAATTATTATCGTAAAGGAATAACGCCTGGCTCACGCAACGCCTTAAATTACGCCACTCATAGCGGAATGCAATATGCACAGTGCAACCGGTTAAATAAAGTGAACACCTCCTGTATGCAGGCCGCCGGTAAATTTAAAACCTATAAAACATTATAACATGAACAAAGAAACAATAGTAGTTAATGACCACTTGCAGGAGTTGCGTTCAAGCGGCTTCGAAATGGCAGAAGGGGACCCGGACATCAGGGGATGGAAGGTATTTAGCGCTAATGATGTAGCAGTAGGCAAGATCAAAGAATTGTTGTTTGACGTGGTTTCACAAAAAGTGAGATATATAATTTTGGATCTTGATGGAAAGCCTATAAACCTTTTATCGCGTGAGGTTATAATTCCGGTTGGCCTGGCCGAACTTGACCAAACGGAAAGCGTGGTCTACCTTCCCGATGTAACAGTTGGGCATCTTGCAACCCTTCCGGAATATAAAAAAGGAAAGGTCACGTTTAAAACAGAAAGAGACATACGCGATGTATTTATGCCGGAAAGTTCAAAAGCAGCAGACAAACTTGCCGACTTTGAAGCTATGAATAACCCCGAAAGAGAAGCGTTCTACAATAATGAATATTACGACGACACCCGGATGTTAAGGAGAAGAAGACTGGAAGAAAAATTAGAAAACAAAACCCATCAGAAAGAAAAAGAAATAGTAGCTACCGATAAGCATATGAGCGGCAACGATGCTGCACAGGCGGGAAGCGTTGCTTATATCCCCGATGAAAACGACCCGTCCCTATTAAGAAAAGTGAAAATTATCAGAGAAACAGAATAAGCTTTGATCGAAATTATAAAATCCGTACTCAATCAAAAAAGCCCCGGTTTTAGGGGCTTTCCCATTTTCTACATACCTGCTGTTGGGATCACCCACCATATTACATTATTGAATCATTATCGGTGCCCTGCTTAGTCGTCATCAATAGGAGTATTGAATGTATACTAATTTTACCCAATGGCCGACGTGCACACCAAAGAAACCCGCAGCTATAATATGAGCCGTATTAAAA
>CBIGQT010000794.1:0-1723 GCA_966191655.1 uncultured Ginsengibacter sp. | reverse complement strand
ACCTCCGACCTTCGGGTTATGAGCCCGACGAGCTACCGCTGCTCTACTTCGCGATATATCTTTTTAATACTTTTATTTTTACTGCCCTACTTCGCGATTTAGGAGTGCAAATGTAGGTTGATATAATTTTGAAACCAAATTTTAATACATTAGCATATGCAAATCAATCAACATTTATACAAACTTTTAACACTAATTTTTTTTATTGGAGCATTTGCCTCATGTCATCAAAAATTAAAAGAGAATAAAGACTCCATTTACTCACGCCATTTGCAAAAGCATATAGATATTACAATTATTAATACCCCTGTTCCTGAAGAAAAAAATTCATTTAATCTTTTAATATTAAACGATGGCCAGGAGATTGAACAATTCAGAATAAAAGAAATTGTTGACAGCCTTTATAAAAAGAAATTGTTGCGGCCTTTAGTGGTGGTAGCTGTCAATGCATTTGATAGAATGCAGGAGTATGGCGTAGCCGGATATCCTGATTATCAAAACAACGGAGCCTCTGCAGAAAAATATTCAGCGTTTATTGATGATGAATTGATTCCTTTTATTAAAAAAAAATCGGGCGTTAGAAAATTTAATTCTATAACTATTGCAGGTACATCCTTAGGTGGTCTCTCAGCATTTGATGTTGCATGGGATCATGCTGATAAAATTGATAAGGTGGGTGTTTTCTCGGGTTCGTTCTGGTATCGTGATAAAGATGCTGCTGATTCTACTTATGATGATAACAAAGACAGGCTTATCATCAATAAAATAAGATCATCAAGAAAAAGACCTCATTTAAAATATTGGTTTTATGCAGGATGGAGCGAAGAAACTGCAGACCGGGATAAAGATGGAATTATTGATGTGGTTGATGATACCAAAGATTTAATTGATTTAATTAAACAAAAAAATGTTTGCCCGCCGGAAGATATTACCTATGTTGAAGTTAAAGAAGGTACGCATGATTATGAGTCCTGGAGCCATGTACTTCCTCAATTTTTAATATGGGCAGATGGAAATTAATCCTGTTTTTTCTTCCTGATATAGGTAAGATCATATGCAACAGCCCAAGTTTTTCCATCATCAGTTGATGATTCCTGGAATTGCCGCACCTGGTTAGCGCCCTGGTTAAAAAATCTGAATCTTATTTTCATTTTACCTTGAGGAGAATTTGAGGAAGATTCAAATTCCATAATGCTGTCCTTATACACGCCGTTTATATATTCTGTTACAGCGCCGCCAGAGCCAACCCACACCTGTTTCCATTTGTTAGTAGCTGGATCAACAAAATTCATACTTTTCCCTGTATTAGGAAATCCAATAGCCGTCCAGTTTTCAAGAATAAAACATCCCCCAGCTTCCATTTCTATTTTGCTGGAACCTACTATTTGATTACCCCCCGTTGGATAAACATCCCAATCACCTATCCAAAAATCAAATTCACGTGCATGAGCATTTCTCAAACATGGATATAAATTATCAGTAGCTTTTGCAACCAAATTTTTAAAGCCCTTATCATTACGGATTTGATTGTATTCTTTTGCCGTATCCAATTCGGGGACATTCGAGTAACCATGACTGATAGCACTATCAAGTTGTTTTAAAGCTTTGTCTTTTTCATTATTAGCCGCATAGGCTCTTGCAAGCCTTGAACGAATAATCGACTCACATGCAGCCAGTAGCTTTTTCGTTAATGAGAGTTCAAGATTTTTTATTGCAAGATCAT
>CBIGQT010000793.1:0-1727 GCA_966191655.1 uncultured Ginsengibacter sp. | reverse complement strand
CGGTTGAAGAGAAGAAGGAACAATGGTGTTTACAAGCGTTGTATAGAAAGATGGAGTAGCCGGAAAGTTTACTGAAAAGGCTCTTATGTTTGGTTGAAAACCTACGCCCTGGTCTGTTGCCAAAAAATGATACGCCATTATTCCGGCTACTTCTGCTGTAGAAACATTATTGCTATATAAAAATGCAGGACCTGCAGCAACGGCGCCACTTGCGGTAGCAAATGCATTAGCCGAATCTGCAGCACCAGGCACAATACCCAATGAAATCAAATAATCCAAATAACCCTGGAAAGTAAGGCCAAATATGAGTGTTTGAAAAGCAGCATCATTGGGTGCAAGCACGGTCATGTTAGTGACTGCATATCCTAAAAGAGAATCTAATTTATTTAATCCTGTTTGCCCGCTATCCGCTCTTGCAATAGCTGCTTTAAAATATGTAAGATTTGGGTTACTATACATTGCAGTTTTCAATACCTGGCTTGGCGGCGCCACTAATGCAGCAACTAAATGAATTACACCGTTACTAAATTTCATATCGGGAGCAATTACCGGAATATTATTATCCCAAAAACCATTAGGCCTTACAGATGGAAATGTTGACAGCTTCAATGGCAGAGGAGTTCCGGGCAAGGTTCCAATAGTTAAATAAGTAGGCAATTGAATATTTGGAAAGGTAGTTGGTAAATCTGTAGAAGTGTATTGTTGACCAGGAATAATGTGATATTGAATTAAAGGGACAAGAGTCGTTAACGGAATGGCATTTACTACATCAACTGAAGGAATACCCGAAACTCTGAACGCATCATTATTTGGCAAAAAAACTGTAAACAATTTTGTACTATCGCTCAATGCGGGTAACATTCCTGTTCTTGTAGCGGCTGCTTTAAAAAAGCTATAGCTTGTATCAGCACTTATTGCCGACCCTATAGACACAGAACTGTTATTGACCGGAGGATAGATGATAGGTTCTGCATCCGGCAAATCTTTATTACACGAAATAACAAAGGCAGCCATCATAACCAACAATGATGTCTGTATAACCGTGCTGTTTTGAAGAATATTTATTTTCATATTAGTTCTTTAACAATGATAAAAATTAATGGGGTTAAAATAGATTGTAACCAATGCTCACATAATAAATACCGCCGATAGTAGCATTACCAAATCCATTGCGGTAGTATTGATTTAATAAATTGGTAGCGCCTAATTTCAATAATACTTTTTGTGGCGGAAATTTTAAACTTACCTGGACATCTACAGTTTGATAAGCAGGAACATAACCATTTGCAAAATCTCCTTCAAAGTCTACATAATCCTGCCAGCGGTAAGTTAAATTAAAACCCAGCCTTTTTTGAAAACCAAAGCCTGTATTGCTAAAACTGGCTCCCACTCTATATTTGGGCGTATTGAAGTCGGCCTGGAAATTGGCAGGAAGCTTATCAAGATTATCAGAACTTACGGTTCCGCTGATAGCAAAATTATTTGGAAGCACATAGTTGAGGCTTATTCCAAAACCATAAGTATTTACATCCCCGGGAACGTTAATGGGAATTGAATACGTGGTTACTAATGCAGGATTATTTAGATTAGCTTTTATTTGCTCAGGTGTACCGGTAAACACATCCTTATCTCCATTTACAGATTGCGCTATTATAGTCCGCGAAAGAAAGCTGCTGTAAATTCCATAATATCCATACATATCTACCAGCAATCTTTTATTTGCTATC
>CBIGQT010000792.1:0-1728 GCA_966191655.1 uncultured Ginsengibacter sp. | reverse complement strand
CCCGGGAAAAGATATTGACGCATTTTATCTAATGCCTTTGCATCAAACACCGGCTCGGGCTTTAAATATTTGTTTGCATAAACATTTGCAAAATGCTTCGCTAACAAAATAATATCATCTTCTCTTTTGCGCAATGGTGGTATTTCAATCTCTACGGTATTAATGCGGTATATAAGATCTTTCCTGAACCTGCTTTCATTGGCAAGTTCTGTAATAGGCAGGTTGGTAGCACATATCAGGCGTATATCTATGTTTATTGGATCGTTACTTCCCAATCTTGTTACCTGCCTGTTTTGTAAAACGCTTAATAATTTTACCTGTTGCTGCAAGGAAATATTTCCAATTTCATCAAGAAATAAAGTGCCTCCGCCTGCTGCTTCAAATCTTCCTGCCCTATCCTCACCGGCACCCGTAAACGCACCTTTTTTATGACCAAATAATTCGCTTTCAAAAATGGATTCAGTTAAAGCGCCGAGGTCAACTTTTACAAAAGGCTTATCTGCACGAAGCGAATGTTGATGAATAGCTCTTGCAATAAGATCTTTGCCGGTACCATTTTCTCCGAGAATTAAAATATTGGCATCTGTAGGCGCAATTTTTTCTATTTTTAAAAAGATGTCATTCATCACATCCGATTCGCCAATCATTTCTTTGCCAATAACCGGAACAGAAGCATTGGAAGAAGGTTTGCCCTTTGCTTTTAATGTTGCTTTTATTGTTTCAACTAATTTTTCATTATGCCAGGGTTTTACAACAAAGTCTGCAGCGCCTTCTTTTAATGATCTGACTGCAAGATTAATATCGCCATAAGCCGTAATCATAATTATTGATGCTTCAGAGCCAAATTCTTTTATTTTTTTCAACCAGAATAATCCTTCGTTACCGGTATTGATAGAGCTCGTAAAATTCATATCCAGCAAAATCAAATCAAAAGTTTGTTTAGACAAAAGCCAGCGAATGTTTTCAGGATTTTTTTCTGTAACAACTTCTTTCACTTCTGTTTTTAATAATAATCTTACCGCCGTTAACACATCGGTATCGTCATCAATAATTAAAATAGTAGCGTTCTTTAAATTCATAGAAAAAATTAAGAATAAATAATGAGTAAATTAAAAATGCAAAATCGATTTCAAAACAATCACAATATAAAATAAGAAAAAGAAAAATACTCTTATTCTCCGATTATATGGTGCAGGGTTCAATTTTCAATTTTTGTTTTCAATTTTGCATTGTGCTTTAACTATACCATAAATACAAAAGCATGGCAATTAATTTTTTAGATAATATATTATAAAATGAGTGTATCAAAACCGTACACCTGCTGTATCAGTAAAGAACATTATTAAATGATATTGGAAATGTAACCTGTTGAGTATCAAAAACGTTAAACAATGGCACTGTGTTGATAGTATATGCCACGAAAGTAGCAGATGAATTTTCTCATTTTAGTTTTAAAGGCCGCCGGGTAAAACCGGTGACCTTCTTTTAAAAAATAAAAATTAAATATAAACCGTGGACAGAGTTATTGAAAAAAAATATTGGTCTCGAAAAAGAATCCTTACAATATCAGGCATAGTTGCCCTGGTTGCTTTAATTGCCGGCAGCTATTATTACACTTCCGGAAACAGCAGATTGAATGTGGATACTGATAGAATTAAGATAAGCACAGTAACCAAAGGCGCTTTTCAGGAAACTATTCCGGTAAATGGAATTGTATTACCTCTTACA
>CBIGQT010000791.1:0-1729 GCA_966191655.1 uncultured Ginsengibacter sp. | reverse complement strand
CATATTGTTTTTCATAATAACTTCTGTAAGCTCCGCTGGTTACATCGTTCAGCCATTCGCTGTTATTCAAATACCAATCAATAGTTTTTGATAAGCCTTCTTCAAATTGAAGAGATGGCTGCCATCCTAATTCGTTCTTTAATTTAGTGGCATCAATAGCATATCGAAGATCGTGCCCTGCCCTGTCTTTTACAAAAGTGATTAATTTTTCAGAGGTTCCTTTTTCACGTCTAAGCTTTTCATCCATTTGCCTGCAAAGTTCTTTAATGATATCAATGTTTTTCCATTCATTATGGCCCCCGATATTATAAGTTTCTCCAACCTTTCCACTATGAAAAATTGTATCAATTGCACTTACATGGTCTTCGACAAATAGCCAATCTCTTACATTCAGCCCTTTCCCATAAATAGGTAGTGCTTTATTATTAATTATGTTATGTATACAAAGAGGAATAAGCTTTTCAGGGAAATGATATGGCCCATAATTATTGGAGCAATTAGAAATAATTACAGGCAGATGATAGGTATGATAAAAGGCTTTTACGAAATGATCGGAAGAGGCTTTAGATGCAGAGTAAGGGCTTCTGGGATCATAAGCCGTTTCTTCTGTAAAAAATCCTTTTTCTCCAAGGCTTCCATACACTTCATCGGTAGAAATATGATAGAATAATTTATCGTCGTAATCGTTTTCCCATGCATCTTTTGCTACTTGCAGTAATGATACCGTGCCCAGCACATTAGTTTTTACAAATGCTAAGGGATCGGTTATTGAACGGTCAACATGACTCTCTGCAGCACAATGTAAAACACCGGTAAAGCCATATTTTGTAAAAAGATTTTTTACCAGAACTATATCTTCAATATCTCCTTTTGCAAAAGTATAATTGGACTTATTTTCAATATCTTTTAAATTTTCAAGATTGCCTGCGTACGTTAGCTTATCTAAATTAACGATTGTATATTCAGGATATTTATTTACAAAAAGTCTTGTAAGGTGTGAACCTATAAACCCTGCGCCACCTGTAATTAGAATATTTTTTTTCATTATCGCTATCTGTTTAATCAACCCTGTCTTATTTTATGGACTAAGTCGATTGACCTTTTTGATTCTGCCATAGGAAACCCTTTTCCCGCTATTATATTACTATATGATTGTGTATGTAATTCTGTAAAACCTTCACTAAATTCAAATGACTCACCGTCAATTGTTAAGCGCCTGAAAGTACGTTTGCCGGCTGCTTGTACGTTTGCCGGAAGCATATTTACATCAATGCTCAGCACCCAGTTAACATGTGCTTTTTCTAACTCAAGCGTTCCTGCCGCAGTATTTTTTGTATGTTGAATTACTTTACTTTCTTTTACCGGACCAAAAATCCACATGAGCATATCAAAAAAATGAACGCCAATATTGGTTGCAATGCCACCGCTTTTACTCATGTCACCCTTCCAACTCGTGTGATACCAATGACCGCGGGAAGTAATATACCGAAGATCTACCGCATGTTTTGTTCCGGAAGGCGCGGCATCAATTTTTTCCTTTAAGGCAATAATTGCAGGGTGAAGCCGTAATTGCAAAATAGTAAAAACATGATGACCTGTTTCTTTTTCTATCTCCTCCAAAGCATCAATATTCCAGGGGTTTAATACAACCGGTTTTTCGCATATAACGTCTGCGCCTATACGCAATCCAAAACGAATATGGGCATCATGTAAATAATTAGGGCTGCAT
>CBIGQT010000790.1:0-1733 GCA_966191655.1 uncultured Ginsengibacter sp. | reverse complement strand
CAATAAATGCAACATTAATGCCATTAACTTTTCTCATCAGCATATGTTTAGTTAATTTGTATAACGACAATTTGTGTAACAATAAATATTAATTGTTGAGTTTTGTTAATGCAAATACCCATTATTATCATGACAATTGTCCATGATATCTAAGTACGAATTTGGACAAATCGTGGAGATTATTGCATAAAATAAAAAGCCGTATCAAAAAAATGATACGGCTGAAAATATTTTTGTTAATTTTTAAGCATTATCTGCAGTTCCCTTTGCAGAATCTGAAGTAGCTTTCGCCGGAGCAGAAGTTCTTTCAGTCCTTTTAGCATAAGGCTGACGACTTGTTGGCCTGCTCTTTTTGTGTGATTCCTGTCGTTTAGCAAATTCGGAATCATGTTCCGAACTCCATTTGGTAAATTTTTCCATGGCAGTTGCTTCGTCAAAAAGACCCAGCGTAACACCACGAAGCAAATGCTTGAGGTACAGTACCCCTTTAAAGCTTAGAATACGGCGAACAGTATCGGTGGGTTGTGCACCTTTGTGTAACCATTCTAATGCTTTCTGACGGTCGATTTGAATACTTGCCGGAACAGTAAGAGGGTTATAAGAGCCTAATTTTTGGATGAATTTACCATCACGTGGGCTACGGGCATCTGCAACTACTATAAAGTAAAATGGTCTTTTTTTGGAACCATGCCGTTGCAATCTCATTTTTACAGCCATAAAAAATAGAAATTTTTTTTGGGTTGTTAATAAATTTAGTTTCTAAAGGATTGCGAAGATAAGTGGCGCAATCGAAAATTACAAATCAATATACAAAAATTTGAAATAATTCATAGTATTTTTTTAATTAAACGTTTTATGAACACGATTTAATATAGATTAATTTTATTTTTTACCAAACCCTGCAAGCTTACCCATGGGCATCTTATTCATCATCTTCATCATATTTTTCATTTGGTCAAATTGCTTTATAAACTGGTTAAGTTCTGCCAGATCTTTTCCACTACCTGCTGCAATGCGTTGTTTCCGGCTTGGATTAATTAAGTCAGGATTGCGGCGTTCTTCCAAGGTCATCGAATTTATCATTGCCTCGATCCCTTTAAAAGCATCATCGTTTATATCAATATCTTTTATTTGTTTGCCTACGCCGGGAATCATTCCCATAAGATCTTTTAAATTACCCATCTTTTTTATTTGCTGAAGCTGCGTTTTAAAATCTTCAAAGTCAAATTGATTCTTTCTTATCTTTTTTTCAAGCTTTGCAGCCTGTGCTTCATCAAATTGCTCCTGCGCTTTTTCAACAAGGCTTACGATATCGCCCATTCCTAAAATCCTTTGCGCCATTCGCTCAGGATAGAATACATCCAACGTATCCATCTTCTCTCCGCTGCTTACAAATTTTATAGGTTTATTTACTGTAGATTTAATTGAAATAGCAGCACCACCTCTTGTATCTCCGTCCAATTTGGTGAGTACAACGCCTGTATAATCGAGCCGCTGATTAAATGCTGCTGCAGTATTTACGGCATCCTGGCCGGTCATACTGTCTACCACAAAAAGTATTTCTTTAGGCGAAACAGCGTTTTTGATATTTGCCACCTCGGTCATCATAATTTCGTCTATGGCTAACCGTCCGGCCGTATCAATAATTACTACATTCTTATTTTTTGACTTTGCGTCTTTAATGGCATTTTGAACAATTGTAACTGCATCTTTAGTTTCAGGCTCATTATAAA
>CBIGQT010000789.1:0-1735 GCA_966191655.1 uncultured Ginsengibacter sp. | reverse complement strand
AGGGTACGTGAGTCTATATATAAAACACGTACTGGGTGCTGATAAGGGCGCTGATCTTGATTTTTTACAGGGAAAGTCCGGAAGTAAAGTTACCAGGGATTCGCATTAATAGATTTCAGGTAACGGTGTAGGTGAAACGCGATTCACGTTGAGGAAGACGGTTGCTGCAACGGCAGTTAAAAATCTAATCAATAAAAATGAAATTATACAATACCAAAAACGGAACTGTAATAGAAGCCGACGGGAATTTTTATGCAGTAGCCGCCGAATGGGAAAAACTGATTAACGAGGATAATGCTTTTCAATCTGCATCATCACTTATAAAAAATGTAACAGCAGGCAACAATAGACTGGTTGAAGACTTACTTCCTGTAATTGGGCATAGTCAGGAATTGTGGGCTTGTGGGGTTACTTATTTGCGCAGCAAAATCGGGCGACAGGAAGAAAGCAAAGATGCCGGCGGCGGAGATTTTTACGGCCGTGTGTATGAAGCCGAAAGGCCCGAGTGTTTTTTTAAAAGTACGCCGCATCGGGTAGTTGGACATAAGGGTTTTGTCAGAATAAGAAAAGACAGTTCATGGGATGTTCCGGAACCGGAACTGACTTTAGTGGTAACAGCCTCCGGCAAAATAATCGGCTATACCATTGGAAACGATATGAGCAGCCGTAGTATAGAAGGAGAAAATCCACTATACCTTCCGCAGGCAAAAACATACGACGGATGTGCAGCCCTTGGCCCTTGCATTTTACTTACAGAAAAACCAATTGAAGGCAATACAAAAATTACTTTGACTATCAGCAGAAGCAAACAAATCGCTTTTAAAGATAGTATTGCCATTAACCAGATGAAGCGTACACCGGAAGAATTAACTTCATTTATTTATCGCGAATGTTCTTTTCCGAATGGCTGCCTGATTATGACGGGCACCGGCATTGTTCCCGCCAACGAATTTACCCTGCAAAGCGGCGACGAAATTTCAATAGCAATTGATGCAATTGGTAAACTGGTAAATGTTGTGGCATAAAATACAAAAAATCAAGATATGGACTCGTCGATAAGAAGTTTTACATTTTATTGTTTCTTTTTAACTCGTTTGAAAATTGGAGCAATGCAAAGAGATGGCTCTCTCTAATGAGCGCAATAAAACATTAAAAGAAGTTTACAGTAATGCATTTTTAAAGGGCGTATCGGTTAATGATGCTATTGTTTCCGGTGCCACTTACGAATGGAAGTTAAGCAATGACCTGATGGTAGGCGGCTGTGCAATGAAAGTAGGGCCAAGAGTAAAGCAAACACATAACATGCTATAGAATTCATTGAACTTTCTGCAAGAAAAGGGGCCGTCATTGACAACCTGTTGTTTCAATTGTCTTTAAATAAATCTACTCTCAAAGAATGCAAAAAGAAAGTTAATCTTAAGAAGTCTACAATGCCAAATACCTGGAAGTTTCAACAAAACAGCGTATTTACCTATTTGTATTTTAATGGTAATGGTGTTCTTATTAAAATAGGACAATATCCATTTGAACGGGATTCTGTTGGTTAAACTGCCAACAATTACAATTATTCAATTACGAAGGGTATAAAAAATGTGACCATATAAGAAGCTATCGCCCTAAACCAATTGTAAGGAAAGAATACATTGAGCAGGCTGCTAAATTGATAAACGCTGCAGAGAGACCTTTTATAATTTTTGGACAAGGTGTAATACTTGGCAAGGCTGAAAAAGAATTT
>CBIGQT010000788.1:0-1737 GCA_966191655.1 uncultured Ginsengibacter sp. | reverse complement strand
TGCTGATGTTACTGCAATTGCCCAGCGAATCCGTTAGCGAGCCCGATGCAAGTGAAGGAGTATTCCCACCTTCAAAACTGTATTCCTTTTTGCAGGAAGTTCCAAGCAATAAAATGCCGCTTATTAAAACATTCACAAGTAAGGAGTAATATTTGTGCATAGTTCAGTCTTCCTTGTAACATTTAACGGGCTTACCCGGCATATAGTTGCGTTTATTAATCCTGTTTTAAATTACTAAATATTGTTTTGCCAGGGATCGCTTAAGCCATAAACAAATTTACAACAAGTAACTATGTGGAAATTAATCCAGGCAATGGTCTCCTGTTAATTCCCACGGCGAACGCCATCCATTTCATTTTATCTTTTCACAAAAAGATTACAGGGACATTATAATTGATTCTTTGAAAAGATAATGTAGGAAACGGATTAGTTGCGGAGCAATGGGGTTATATTTATAGCAACGTTAAGACTATCTGGGAAAGAAAGGGCTGGTAAATATTGATTTGCTTATGGATGAAAATAAAATTAACTCATCGCATGTTTTATAAATCTACATTAACGCCCATCGTTCTTAATATATTAATTCCCCGGGGAGTTATCTGCCATAATGATTGCGTATGATTCTTTATTGTAACCTTTTTGTATTCCACCAGTCCCCTGCTTATTAAAGCGCTAAAAGATCCGCCCCGTATATCTACCGGCCCGAAAGGAATTCCCTTATTTTGTTTTGTAAAAGCTTCTATTAAAGTAACCATCATAAGCCTTGAAAGCAAGGGCTTTTTTTTCGTTGTGGAGAAAGAAATAACTTTTGCATCCATTTAAGAAAGGTACCCTTTTTTTTATAATAAAAAACAATAATTAATCACGTAAACAAATTTAAAAACTTTAACCTTTTTTATTTCCTGTAACCCTAACCGTTATATCTTTTATTTTCACGATTAAATGAGTGGCTTTACTATAATATCTTTAAGCCCTGCAAATACAAAGTGCAGATTATTCTGTATATGTATAACACCATTATTGTAATAGAATACACGAATACATAAAGTTTAATTTAAAGTAAAAGCGTTAGTCATGCCCGTGATTGTTTTGAAACATGTTGTAATATTTGGTCCGGTTTTTAAAATTCAAACCCTATTGTTAAACTCGCAGACTCATATTTAAATTCTTTCACATTCACTGAGCGCTGCCCGATACCAATATGATTAAGCCCCTGCAGGTAACGGGTTGCTATATAAAAAGATGGAATTACATGAACATCAAAACCCACCGTAGCGATAATACTGCGCTCTTCCACATCATTGGTTATATTAGTTACCGTACCGTTATCGCTGGCATTAGCATGAATTAATAATTCAGCCTGTGGCCCTGCCACTACATCAATAAAAGAAAAAACTTTATATTTTAATAAAACAGGTAACGAACAATAATCATTTGAATATTTTATATTGGCACTCTCGTCCATTCCATTCCGGTGTATGTAGAAATAGCCAGGCTCTAAAAACAGATTTTGCGCCAATGGAACTTTTAATGATATTCCCACAGATATTCCGGCCATCCAGGAAGAAGGCACCGGTGAGGAAGGTGGAGGAACGCCTTTATTAAAATTCATATTTGAAAAATTTGCGCCCGCTTCAATAGCAAATTTTTTATAAGGAACTTCTTCAACCTTTTGAGCGAATGACTGATTGGAATAGAATAACAGGAACACTATTAAAATTGTTGCTGAAGTTGATG
>CBIGQT010000787.1:0-1737 GCA_966191655.1 uncultured Ginsengibacter sp. | reverse complement strand
AAAATAAGAAAGATGCTTAGAAGTGTAAAAAAGCGTTTGAAGAAAGTATAGGTGGTGACGCAGAAAAGAGCATTGTGAAAGATAAAACCTAATATATAGCAGGAGGCCGGTCGTATTTAAAATATATTACGCAGTCTGCTTTTTTTCCTTCTTATACTGAATAAAGAAGAAAATACTCCATATAGTACTCACTATGTGCATAAAGAGAATATTTGTATAAGACCAATACAAAATGTGTTCGCTTTCGGGATTGGCTATTTCTAAAGCCATAGAAACTTGAAATGGTACAATGTTAAGTATGAGCAATATCCTTAACCATAATTTGAATTTCTTATAAAAGGTCATTAGAATCATTGCTGGAAAGACAAAGTAAAACGCTGAGCTTACAATATGTACACCAACCTTCTGATTCATAAAATCTGTAGATGCAAAAAGAACACCCCAGCCTATAGCCAATAATATAAAACCAGCAGCAGGCATTTCATCACCATCTCTGGCAAGTTTAACAGATAGCAATGTGGTTCCAGTTATAAAAAGAGCATCGGTAAATTTAATGAGAACGTCCGCTACGTGACCTCCAATTATAATTGCTTGAATCAGCGTAATTGCAGAACTTAAAAAACAAATAAGTTGCGCCGGTATCAATTGGTAGTCTTCCCTATGAGCAACCATAATTTGGTAAATTTCATATAAGATAACAAATCAATTAATAATAGCAACTTTATTACCTTTGGTCTGTCACGTATACAGTCTCCGAAATTTCAAACTGACCCACTACCCCACTATGGCGCGAGTGTCGGTTAAGGCTTGCAGTTAGGTAATAATAAGAAAGATGCTTGTGACTTAACCGCTACTCGTGCCATTTTACTATTTTATTAAGTCTCCAAAAAACTTATTTCGAGTAAACCCTTCCTCCCTTCATAATCTCTTGCACTATTCCAGGATCTATTTTCATGAGCACCATCAAATTCAGTGCGATTTTACGTAGATAAAATGAGAAATTACAAGTTAGAATGAGATGAAAAGGCACGAGTTGCTCCAAAAAGCAGTCGGGCTCATTTATATTTTAAGTTGGCCTTACTTTTTGGAGACACTCGCGCAAGAACCATTTTTTATTTATTACGCATACTCCCGCCATAGTGGGGAAGCACCTTGCTATATTCTACGCCTGCTGAGCGTCCTGAACGATTGGCCTCTTTCAATATCTCAACACAAGTGAATGTATTATATGAATTCATTGTTTTGTTGCAGCTTCTGCGTCCGCAAGCATTTTTTGCAGTGCAGGTTTATCCACCAATCTGCCATTGAGCACAACAGAATTGATCTTATTCAGGTTCGTTATATCCTGAAGCGGGTTAGAATCAAGAAGTATAAGGTCCGCAAACTTTCCCTTTGCAATTGTACCCAATTCATTTGCCAGGCCAAGAAATTCAGCCGGGTTGCGTGTAGCTGTTTGTAATGCTTCTAAAGGAGTGAGCCCTGCCTTTACAAACAAAGCAAGTTCATCGTGAAGACTAAACCCGGGAAAAAGATAGGGTAATGCATGTGGGTTGGGAGATGTATCCGTTCCGGCTAATATTTTTACTCCTTCATCCTTCATCGTTGTAACCAGCTTCATACTTTTTTACAGGTTATCTCTCAAAGTAGAATAAGCATCGGCGGTCAGGTTACGTGTACGCCCGTTTAATTTAGGGTCCCATCCGCGTCTTACAATGGGTGGGATGTATTTTAACCTCG
>CBIGQT010000786.1:0-1740 GCA_966191655.1 uncultured Ginsengibacter sp. | reverse complement strand
GCCTGTAATAGTTGATAATTCTTCTATAGAAATATCAACCAGCTTTTTATCTGCTACAGCTCCGTTAACGCCACGATTTATACAAACTTTTGTAAGCCTTGGGGCCTGCATTATAGACTTATACGCAAACTTCTTCATTAGCGCTGGTATTACTTCTTTCTTGTACTTGTCTGCAAGTCTTGGAGTATATTTTTCTGTGCTCATTATTTAATTACCTCCCCTGATTTTTTTGCTGTTCTAACTAATTTACCTTCCTCAGTTCTTGTTCTGCTAACTTTAGAATGTGAATGAGATTTAGCATCCCATAGCATTACATTCGAAATAGCCAGGGGAGCTTCTACTTTCATAATGCCACCTTTAGTATTTTGAGCAGAAGGCTTTGTATGTTTTGTTACAAAATTTACACCTTCTACAAGAACACGGTTTTTCTCTGTAATTACCTGGAGAACTTTACGTGGCTTTTTAAGGTCTTTGTCATCACCGGTAATCACTACCACTGAATCGCCTTTTTTTATACTAAACTTTGGTTTAAATCTTGTTTTCATTTTTGACAAATATTTTGTCTTTATTAATTCTTATTAAGTACACCTCTTTTTTTGGGGGTGCAAAGATACAATTATAATACTTCAGGGGCAAGTGAAATTATCTTCATATAACCCTTATCCCTTAATTCGCGGGCTACCGGCCCAAAAATTCTTGTTCCTCTTGGTTCATCAGATGCATTCAAAAGAACCACTGCATTATCGTCAAATCTTATGTAAGAACCGTCTTTACGGCGAAGTTTGTTTTTAGTACGAACTATTACCGCTTTGCTTACTGTTCCTTTTTTTATTCCACCCTGGGGCAGCGCATCTTTCACTGTTACCACTATTTTATCTCCAACATGAGCGTAGTCCTGTCCTGAATTGCCAAGAACCCTTATACACAGAACTTCTTTTGCCCCGCTGTTATCTGCTACATTTAGCCTGCTTTCTTGCTGAATCATTTTATTAATCTTTGAGCTCTCAACTTTATTGCCTTGAGCAATTAAACCAATTTTTATTTAAATATTTCTCAATCAGCTAAACTGATTAATTATTTCACCTTCTCAATAACTTCTACCAATCTCCAGCGCTTCAATTTGCTCATTGGCCTTGTTTCCATAATTTTCACAACGTCTCCAATACTACATTCATTCTTTTCATCGTGTGCATGAAAGCCGGTTGTTTTTTTAATGAATTTTCCATATAAAGGATGTTTCACTTTTCGTTCAACCTTAACCGTTATAGTCTTATCCATCTTATTGCTGGAAACAACACCGGTTCTTGTTTTTCTTAAATTTCTATCAACCATTGTTATATTTTTATTATTTAGCGCCTGATTGTTTTGCTTTTAATTCAGTTTTAATGCGGGCAATATCTTTTCTTACCCCACGTATGTTCATAGGATTTTCCAATGGAGAAACTGAATGAGCAAATTTTAATTTTTTCAAACGCAGTTCATCCTCTTCGATCCTTGATTTAAGATCAGCCTCACTCATCTCTTTTAAACTGTTTTTAAAATCGTTTTTATTAGACATTGTTTTTTATTTAATAAGCAAATCAGCAGATGCTAATTATGCCTGGTAATCTCTTCTTATTACAAATTTTGTTGCGATTGGTAATTTTTGCGCTGCTAATTCAAATGCTTCTTTAGCCACTTGTTCTGTAACTCCATCAGCTTCAAAAATGATTCTGCCGGGCTGAACAACAGCTGCAAAGT
>CBIGQT010000785.1:0-1741 GCA_966191655.1 uncultured Ginsengibacter sp. | reverse complement strand
TTTATCTTAATTTATAATAAAGGAGAGTAAGGAATATATTTGGTATAAAAACCATGAATCTACATAGCCGTGTCCTGCAACAACACAAGTCCCGGAGGAGAGACGGCAGAGGAAGAGATTCATTGAATCATGTCTTCATATACGGTTGGCTGTTATTTTGTTGAATAATTTACTGACTCTAATACATAAAAAAATGAAAAGATTGATTTTATTTATTTTAATCATGGGATTAGGAATTCAAAAAGGATTTCCGCAAACTTTTGACAGAACTAAACTGGATAATTTTTTTGACACATTACAGGCGAATAACAAGTTTATGGGGAGTGTCGCAATTTCTAAAAACGGACAAATTATTTACGCAAAACAAATTGGCTATTGTGACATTGACAATAAATTAAAGCCGGACGATAATTCAAAATATAGAATTGGATCAATCTCAAAAACATTTACTACAGTCCTTGTTTTCAAAGCTATTGACGAAGGAAAACTTAAATTGACGGATACAATTGACGCCTATTTCCCAACAATCAAAAATGCTAACAAGATTACTATTAGTGATTTGCTTTATCACAGAAGCGGGATTCACGATTTTACTGCGGATAAAGATTACCTGAAGTGGAATACTGAAAAAAAATCAGAAAAGGAGATGGTTGAAATAATTTCAAAAGGCGGAAGTGATTTTGAACCTGGTACCAAAGCGGAATATAGCAATTCAAATTTTGTTTTACTATCTTATATGCTGCAAGACATTTATAAAAAAAATTACGCGGAGCTTTTAAACGAACAAATCATAAGACCAATCGGTTTGAAAAATACTTATTATGGGAAGAAAATAAATATTAAAGACGATGAATGTGATTCTTATTCTTTTAAAGGAAATTGGATAAAAGAACAGGAAACAGATATGTCAATTCCAATGGGTGCAGGTGCAATAGTATCCACGCCAATTGACTTGACAAAATTTGCAGATGCACTATTCAGCGGAAAATTAGTTTCGCCCCGGGATCTTGAAGAAATGGAAACCTTAAAAGATAATTATGGAATGGGGTTATTCAAAGTTCCCTTCTACGATAGGTTCGGCTATGGGCATAACGGCGGAATTGACGGATTTACTTCTGTAATGTATCATTTGGCTGACGATAATGTGTCAATGGCAATGACTTCTAATGGGACAAATTTTGTCAACAATCAAATTTCAATAGCATTGTTGAGCGCTGTTTATGATAAACCCTATGAAATACCAACATTCAAAATTTTTGAAGTTACGAGTGCAGACTTAGATAAATACGTGGGTGTTTATTCAAGCAAACAAATACCTTTAAAAATTACCATTACCAAGCAAGACAAAACTTTGATAGGCCAGGCAACCGGGCAACCTTCTTTTGCATTGGAAGCAACGGCGAAAGATGAGTTTAAATTTGATCAGGCTGGATTAGTTTTGGAATTTAGCCCAACAGATAAAACAATGATTTTGAAACAAGGTGGTGCGATAATTAACTTTTCAAAAGAATGATAATGGACGGACAGGATTCACGTTTATGCAAGCTGTCCGGCGCTGATTCCTTTTATGAAAATGAAATTGATAATTTTGGATTTATAAAGTACGTTAGAAATATTTTATGAGCGTGATATAATGGTGGTTCGTGTCTGCGCCATGCTATTCGTAGAATGTTTAAATAATTAGGGACTGCTATCCTTAGTTTGTTCCAAAGGAACTCTCCATAGGAGTTCGATGAACCTT
>CBIGQT010000784.1:0-1743 GCA_966191655.1 uncultured Ginsengibacter sp. | reverse complement strand
ATATATAAAATAAGAGGAAACGGAAAACTTGAGTGGAAAGAATCTGTGGCCTCAGGCGGTGCAGGAACCGGCGCAGGATTAGGTTCACAAGGAGCCTTAGTGTTGGACAAAGATCATCATTGGCTTTTTGCAGTGAACGCCGGAAGCAATTCAGTTTCATCATTTAAGGTGAGTAACGATGGAAGGCTTACGTTGGCACACACAGAAAACTCCATGGGAACAACGCCAAATAGTGTTAGCGTTTATGGCAACCTGTTATATGTGCTAAATACCGCAAGCGATAACATTCATGGCTACTGGATTGGCACAGGTGGTACGCTAACGCATATTAATGGATCAACTCAATCTTTGAGCGGAACTGGTGTAGTTGCTCCACAAATATCTTTTGCGCCTAACGGCGATTGGATTATCGTAACAGAAAAAGCAACCAATAATATTGACGCATTCAAACTGAAAAATAATGGCTCGGTGTGGCCTGCGGTTGTAACATCATCCACAGGCGCCACACCCTTTGGATTCGATTTTGCACGCGATCATTTTATGGTTGTATCTAATGCTGCGGGAGGCGCAGCAGGAGCGGGTTCTGCTACTTCTTATCTTGTGGGCAGCAATGGAATTCCTCATGCAATTAACGGCGCAGTTCCTGATTACCAGGCAGCCCCTTGCTGGATAGCAGTTACTCAATATGGACGATTTGTTTTTACAACCAATACTGCCAGTAATTCAATATCATCTTATTACGTAGCTCCATGGGGTGGCTTGTATTTAGTGCGAAAAGTTGCTGCATCCACAGATGGTGGACCAGTGGATATAGTGGTTGCTAAAAATAATTATTTCGTTTACGACCTAAACGGAAAAGACGCCACCATCGGTGAATACCACAGAACTTTTCTCGGCGGCTTAGAAGCTATGGGATCTGTTAGCGGATTGCCGGCAGCATCGACAGGTCTCGCAACTTATTAAATGTTTAATGCAACCTTTTTTATAAACATATTCATCAGGACAGCTCATTTATAAAAAATAATTGGATGAATTTTTTCTTTTTATTAAAAATTAATAAGCAAAAATAAATTTCGTGCCCTTTTAAATAAAGTTTCATCTCCAAAAAATATTTTAACAAAAAAGAGGCCATTTCGAACTTTTGAAATGGCCTCTTTTACAATTTTATATAAAACTATCAATCTTCCTCTACTCTTCCGCCACAGATAAATCTTTTTGCATAATAACTATCATCTAAACTGCTAATGGTAACTCCCTTGCTTGAGCAGGAATGAACAAAATAATTGTTATCAAGATAAAGTCCTACATGAGACACACCTCCCCGGGTATTAAAGAAAACCAGGTCACCTTCCTGCAGGTCATCTTTTTTTATATGTTGTGTTGCCTTGTATTGCTGACGTGCCGTACGCGGAACTACAAATCCATAAACTGCCAGTAATAAACTGCTGGTTAAAGCGCTGCAATCAATCCCCTTTTTAGTGGTACCACCCATGCGATAGCGTGTACCAAACCATTCATCAATAAAACCAAATAAAGAAAGATTTTTTAAAGATTCAACATCTACGTCCAGCATCATGGCATACTTAAATTGCAGGCCGTTGAGTTTCTCTATTATTGAACCCGATTCATCTGTTATACTTACAGGCTTACTTTTAACGACAACGGGGGCTTCTTCAACTTTTATGGTTTTACTTCCGCCACTTTCAGTTGTATGTAAGATTCCTTCCGGCGTAAATGAAATAC
>CBIGQT010000783.1:0-1744 GCA_966191655.1 uncultured Ginsengibacter sp. | reverse complement strand
CGGCCGTATCTCTTGCATTATACCTTGGCGCCGGTTCCTGTTGTTTAAAAGAAGGATCATGCTCCTCGTCAATAATAATCAATCCGAGATTTTTGAAAGGTAAAAACAATGCACTCCTGGCACCCAGAATTATTTTTAACTCTCCTGTTTTTATTTTGTTCCAAAGCTCTACCCTCTCGTTGTTATTAAACTTTGAATGATAAATGGCAATATTACCTCCGAAGTTTATTTGTAGTCTTCGTATAATCTGAGCCGTTAGTGTTATTTCAGGAAGCAGGTACAACACCTGTTTCCCTGCATTGATAAATTTTTCAATTTGCTTAATATACAATTGAGTTTTGCCGCTGCTCGTAATTCCATGCAAAAGACAAACATCTTTCCTTTCAAAAGCGCTGTCAATTTCAATCAAAGCTTTTTTTTGTGAATCGTTCAATTCAAAACTTATATCGCTTTTTTTTGGCAGGCTTTTTATCCTGTCAATACTTCTCTTTTCTGCGAATAAAATATTTTTATCTATCAACCCTTTTAACTGGGCAATCGAAGCGCCTGATTTTTTCAGAAGTTCTGTTTGAGAAACTTCACCCTGGGTTTTTATAAAATGCAAAAAGCTTAACAATAGTTCCATTTGCTTCGGAGCCCGTGAATTGTTTAATAATTCATTGAGTTTTTCATCACTATTATAATCGGGATTTAAAAAAATATAATTCTCTTTCTTCTCTTTATACTTGTCATTAAAGGCTTCCCAAACAAAACAAACCTTTTTATCAATCAGCCTTTTTATCAACGGGTAAACATGTGTGATATCCGTCACCAATTGAACTTCAGTTAATTTTAGTTCCTTTTTTATAAGCAACGCTTCCGCTACAAGATATTCTTCATTATCAAGTTCAGAAAAATTGTCTCCATATTCTTCATTATAAATTAAAATGGTTTCACTGCTTAATTTAAGATGCGTTGGCAAAGCCGCTGCCATAACTTCACCCTCGCTGCACATATAATAATCGCTTATCCAGTTCCAAAGTTCAAGTTGCTGCGGATAAACACTGGGTTCATCGTCTATTATATTTAGAATGTCTTTTGTTTCATATGCAGGTTTTACATGGCTTATCGATTTTATTATTCCTGCATATTTTTTATTCTTTCCAAAAACTACTTCTGCACGGCAACCTGCTTTTATTTTTTTTTGCAGAAATGACGGAACAGAATAAGTATAAGTTTTTGGAATGGCGAGTGGGAGGACTACTTCAATCCATGTATTGGATGCACGATCATTTTCGAACAAATTTTGCTCCTGCAAATTTTCTTTTATCATTTACACAAATTTAAAAACAAACTGCATTCTATTTATTTAATCCAACTTGCATTGTAACATTTCAATCCATCTTCCATCTGCATAAAAATTTTTTCTCTTAGCATGGTCACATCATTAATAGTGAGATCTTTCGTTGAAGTTTCTGAAAGATATACTGCACGGCATTTGCCCGGGTTCAAAGAAAATATACTGTTATAATTAAGACGGTCATAGGTATCTAAAAATAAAATAGGCTTTATGGGTATTTTTGTTTGGATTGCAATTCTAAAAGCTCCGTCATAAAAATCCTTTAAAGGTTGATGCGTCATATTAAAAGTTCCTTCCGGACAAATGAAAAACGAAATCCTTTTATCAAAAAAATAAATAAGATTCTTTATGCTCATTGATTTTTCTTTTTTATTATTATTGTTAATTAACATAGTTAACTTTTTA
>CBIGQT010000782.1:0-1745 GCA_966191655.1 uncultured Ginsengibacter sp. | reverse complement strand
TCAATAAATTATCCGTAACTAAAAATCAGAAAGGGACTGATGACGTTTACCAAATAACCAATCCCTGGTAACTCAACCAAATCACAACAACTTCTTAAAAACTGCGTTTATACGATAATAAGATGTACATTTGCGCCTTATTATATACTCCTACTTAGCAGACTGGATAATCTTCCAAAACGGTAAAAGCTCATCAAGTCATAGGTTTTGAGCATATTCGTATCAGCTTTCATAAATCATTTAAGGTTAAGGAAAGTTATCATTTATATTAAAATATTAAATTTTGAATTTTAAAGAATTGCATTTAATTGCGCCTATATTAAAGGCGCTCGAAGCAGAAGGTTATACCAATCCTACTCCCATCCAGGAACAGGCAATACCGGATGTATTAAAAGGAAAAGACCTGTTGGGCTGTGCACAAACAGGCACGGGCAAAACGGCAGCATTTGCTATACCTATTTTGCAGAATTTATTTCTGCAAAAAAATCACGAAGTAGAAAACAACAACATAAAGGCGTTAATACTTACTCCCACACGCGAGCTTGCTATACAAATAGACGAAAGTTTTGCAGCTTATGGAAAACATACCGGCATGCGCCACGCTGTTATTTTCGGCGGCGTTTCTCAATACCATCAAACCAATCAATTAAGAAGAGGCGTTGATATATTGATTGCAACACCGGGCAGATTGCTTGACCTGATGGCGCAAAGATTTGTAAGTCTTCAGCATATAAAAATGTTTGTGCTTGATGAGGCAGACCGTATGCTTGACATGGGTTTTATTAACGACGTTAAAAAGATTATTGCGAAACTTCCGGTTAAAAGACAAACATTGTTTTTTTCTGCAACAATGCCACCGGAAATTTCCAGGTTATCTTCTTCTATACTAACCAATCCTGTAAAAGTAGAAGTAACACCGGTTTCTTCAACGGCAGAAAAGGTTGACCAGTCAATTTACCTTGTTGAAAAAAATGACAAGCGCCAATTGCTGATTCATCTTTTAAAAGACAATGCGATTCAAAGTGCATTGGTATTTACAAGAACCAAGCATGGCGCTGATAAAATTGCCAGGGAATTACATCGTGCAAGAATAAGTTCCGGCGCTATTCATGGAAACAAAACACAGTCAGCAAGGCAGAATGCATTAAACAGTTTTAAAGATGGAAAGATTCGTGTATTGGTAGCTACCGATATTGCAGCACGGGGCATAGACGTAGATGATTTAACTCATGTTATTAATTTTGATTTGCCTAATATTCCTGAAACATATGTTCATCGAATAGGCCGCACCGGTAGAGCGGGCGCATCGGGAACGGCATTTTCTTTTTGCGATATGGAAGAGAGAGAATTTTTACGGGATATTCATAAACTTATCAAAAAAGAAATTCCTGTTATAGAAGATCATCCTTATGCAAGCAACATGCAGTTTGTGCAAACACCAATCATTCAAAAAAATCCACTTGCCCGCAAACCAGTATCGCACCAGGGTTTTAGGAGAACAAGAAGCTGGTCGCAGGGAAGAGGAAAGTAGAGGCCTCACGCCAACCCCGTCAGTTCTACCAAGAGTGGTGACCACCGTGTCGTTGGCAAGAAAACCTCTCCCCAACCCCTCTCCAAGAGAGAGGAACACGGATTGGGAAACAGCATTTCTTTAAAAATTTTACTTAACAGAATCTTTATATAATGTTTGTACAACATCCAGTGAAGCTATATAAACACTTCTGCCATGTGTAGCGACGATAATG
>CBIGQT010000781.1:0-1748 GCA_966191655.1 uncultured Ginsengibacter sp. | reverse complement strand
TCAGTTAAGGTTACTTACAACACAAATATTATACGAACCCTACATTTTACCAAAACATATTTCGCAATGCAGCAAACCAGAGTTTTAATTATTTGAAGTTGCTTTATGGTGATAAGAAAAAAGAAGAAGGTATGTATATTTGGAAGTTGGCAATAATATCAAAACTGTATGAGACAATACAACCAAATTTCAGGACAAAATATTCAACGCATAGAAGCGCTAAGCGATGGAGTATTTGCTATTGCATTAACATTACTTGTACTTGATATAAGAGTACCACTCCATGAAAATGTTGTTTATGAAAAAGACCTGGTAATTGCATTTGGTAAACTTACTCCAAAGCTGCTTACTTATTTTTTAAGTTTTATGACGCTCGGTATTTTTTGGACAGCACATTCCTCACAATTTTATTTCATTGAAAAAAGTGACCGGAACTTTAACTGGATTAATCTTTCTTTTTTACTTTTTGTTACGCTAATTCCGTTCACTACTGCTTTTTTAAATGAATATATTAATTTCAAATTTGCAGTTGCTATTTATTGGCTTAACCTTTTCCTGCTTGGCATAATGCTGGGCAGAATATTAAATTATGCAGATAAACATAATTATTTAAAAAGCAACATTGTCGAAAAAAATGAAATAAAAAAAGCAATGGTACGGCGGGGAATTGTCGCTCAATCTCTTTATGCATTTGGGTCGTTACTGTTTTTTATTAATTCTTATCTAATCATTGCTGCTCTAACAATCATTCAACTCTTTTTCGCTTTGGCGTTATTTTCAAAATCACAAGCGCCGGTTTTCTTTGGAAGACAAAGAAAATCAACAAAATGAAATACAGTATCCTTTAGCATTTGCATAATTGAAATTATAAACGTTGAAACTCTTAAACATTAAACTTTTTTTTACAGGCATCTTTTTTACAGGATGCTTTTTTATTGCCACGAATAGTAAAGCTCAAAACTGGGATATCAATCTTTTAAGAAGCATTAATCCGCAGGATCCTAATTCAGTTGTATGGAAAGGGTTCACATCTTCTGCATATCCGCTAAGCGTTGCCGTGCCTCTTGGCCTTTGGGTGGATGGAAAAATTGAGCACAACAAAAAAACAGAATACAATGCTTATGAAATTGCAGGCAGTGTAATTATTGCTGCCGGCGCAACAGAAGTGATGAAAATAATCTTCGACCGTGCACGTCCTTATCAAACCTATACCGATGTATATCCATATAAATATGAAGATGGAAAATCATTTCCATCCGGCCATGCTTCGCTTGCTTTTGCAACTGCAACAAGCGTTTCATTAATATATAAAAAATGGTACGTAGTTGTTCCCGCTTATGTATGGGCTTTTGGCGTTGGTTATTCAAGATTATATTTGGGAGCGCATTATCCAACAGATGTTATTGGCGCAGCAGCAACAGGCGCCGGCAGCGCTTTGCTTTCACATTGGATTAGCAAAAAAATTTTTAAGTAATGGTTACAGATTCAAATATCATTATCCGAGAAGTGACAGAACAATTACAATCATTCAAACCCACAGCGTTTAAAAAAATATTATGTAGTAACTTTATTAAATATTAATTTCTCTCAGAACCGCTTTACATAGAATAAAATGTTAGCAGTTTTGTATATTTGCCTTCTGTTCATGGAGTTCTATTTTAAAATAATATTGACATGAAAAAGCTTTTTTCCTTTTTGTTAATCTTCCAAATTGGATTTAACCTTCAGGCGTTTTCACAAAATAATGA
>CBIGQT010000780.1:0-1750 GCA_966191655.1 uncultured Ginsengibacter sp. | reverse complement strand
TTAGCAATTGATTGGGCTGTATTTACCGAAAAACTGGTTCTCATTGTAGCTGTTGTAAGCGGTTCACTGGTAGTAGCCATGTACTCAACTTATGCAGAAAGAAAGGTTGCTGCCATAATCCAGGACAGGCGGGGTCCTAATCGGGCGGGGCCTTTTGGAATCCTGCAACCTTTGGCTGATGGACTAAAATTATTTTTTAAGGAAGAGATCATTCCAAAATTTTCATCAAAATTTCTTTTCATTCTTGGGCCGGGTATTGCAATGCTTACGGCAATTATGATTGGCGCTGTGATTCCCTGGGGAAATAAAGTGCATCTTTTTAACCGCGATATTTCTTTACAAATAGCCGATGTAAATATTGGTATCTTATACATATTTGGAATTGTAAGTCTTGGTGTGTATGGAATAATGATTGGCGGATGGGCAAGCAATAATAAATTTTCTTTGTTGGGAGCCATGCGTGCAGCTTCTCAAATTATAAGCTATGAGCTCGCTATGGGCATTACTCTTATTGCATTGCTAATGCTAACGGGAACGCTTAGCCTAAAAACTATGGTTAACCAGCAAATGGATCATTGGTGGTATATTTTTAAACAACCGTTAGGCTTTCTGATATTTCTCATATGTGCTTTTGCTGAAACTAATCGTACGCCTTTCGATTTATCAGAAGCAGAAAATGAATTGATTGGTGGTTATCATTCTGAATATTCATCAATGAAACTTGGATTTTATTTATTTGCAGAATACGTGAATATGTTTTTAAGTAGTGCAGTAATGGTTACTCTATTCTTTGGAGGTTATGATATTCCTTTTGTGAATGATCATACATTAATAAATACTATTGGAACTAATTGGATGGCAGTTTTGCAAGGAGCTGTTTTTTTTCGCTACGACCAGCTTATGAACTTAGGTTGGAAAATCCTGTTGCCATTAGCGTTATTTAATATGTTATTAACGGGCGCTTTAATTTTATTACTTCAAAATCATTGGCATTTTTAAAAATAGAATTAAAATCATCCGATGGTTATCGGATTTAAAAAATGAAGATCAGTTATAAATTAAAATATACTTTTGCGAAAAATAAATTTAACCTTGATTATAATAGTGAGAAAAGGAGGTATGCATGCAGGCCCTAACAAATAGAATACAACCGGTTTCGCGAAAAAAAATGTCGCTCTGGGAAAGAATGTATTTACCGGAAATACTCAGGGGTATGTTTATTACATTCAAACATATTTTTAGAAAAAAAGTTACTATAAATTATCCTGAACAAACAAGGCCTTTTAGCCCTGTATTTCGCGGTTTGCAAATTTTGAACAGGGATGAGGAAGGCCGTGAGAATTGCACAGCATGCGGTTTGTGTGCAGTCGCTTGTCCGGCCGAGGCCATAACTATGGAAGCTGCAGAGCGTCAGCCCGGTGAAGAACATTTATATCGGGAAGAAAAATATGCAGCCAAATATGAGATTAACATGTTGCGTTGTATTTTTTGTGGCTTGTGCGAAGAAGCCTGCCCTAAAGATGCCGTATATTTAAGTGAAACATTTGCACCGGCAAATTACCAGCGCAAAGGATTTATTTATGGGAAAAAAGATTTGTTGATTCCTCATCCCAAAGAAGACCCTGCAGCTTATGCAAAAGCAAAAGGCAGCAGGAAATTGCATCCCGAAGGACATGGAAATGAGAAGTAGTTAAAGAGAAATAAAAAAACAAAAATTAGATGGAGTATGAGAACCCCAATCGAGAGCATA
>CBIGQT010000779.1:0-1752 GCA_966191655.1 uncultured Ginsengibacter sp. | reverse complement strand
CCTTGATTCAGCATAATGGCCTGTCAGAAAATTTACAACTCCCATCTGCGTGTAAGCCCTGGTAATCATTTCATCTTTTCCATAAGAAAGGTTTTCTGCCAGGTGAAGAGTAGATAAAGCAAACTGCAGTGATTTTGTCATATCTCCTGTACGATCAGCAGCAGTTGCCAATATTGAAAGTCCCCATGCTTCACCGTAAGGATAATTTAATTGTTTAGACAAAGTAATCATCTGGCGGACATAATAAAGGCCGCTATCTAAATGGCTATGGTTATAATATGAAGATAACTCTCCAAGCAGGAATACCTTATTAGTATCTGCATTAGACATTTCGGTTTTTTTTCTGAGATTGCCTACATCAAAAGGCTGCGCCCTGAGAAATTGTACAGTGAGAATTAATAAAATAAGAGTAAAAAACTTTTTCATTATCCGGCAGTTAATTAAATAAATTATTTTAAAAGGGATATAACAAACTCAGTTCTTTCACCATCCTTACTGGTTACTTTTATTTCACCACCATGCGCTTTAATGATATCGTAACTTAAGCTCAAGCCTAAACCAGTTCCCTGACCCGTTGGTTTGGTAGTAAAAAATGGCTGAAAGATTTTATCAACTACCTTTTGCGGAATTCCATTGCCATTATCCTTCACCGTTAGTATTATTTTATCATCAATTTTTTTGGTGCTCACTGAAACTATTGGTTCGTACATTCTCTCCTTCGATACTGAGTCGGTCTGTCCGGCAGACAAGCCTGTCGAAATATTTTTTTGATTAACTGCATAAAACGCATTGTTGTATAAATTCAACAAAACTCTTCCAATATCCTGCGGGATGATATTGATGTTGCCAATGCTTTCGTCAAAATCTGTTTTCATTTCAGCATTGAATGATTTATCCTTTGCTCTTAATCCATGGTAAGACAATCTTAAATATTCATCAGCCAAAGCATTAATATCTGTTGGCTCTTTTACACCTGTGCTTGACCGTGAGTGTTGCAGCATGCCTTTTACAATGGCATCGGCACGTTTACCATGGTGGTTTATTTTTTCATTGTTGTGTTTTATATCATTAGCAATCGCCTTTATTTGATTGATATCATTTTCATTATTCATCTCTTCAATCAGTTCATTGTTTACTTCACTAAAATTATTTACAAAGTTTAAAGGATTTTGTATTTCATGAGCAATGCCTGCCGTGAGTTCTCCAAGGCTTGCCATTTTTTCTGATTGGATGAGTTGCGACTGTGTAGATTTTAGTTCGTTCAATGTTTTTTGCAAAACTATTTTCGCTTTCTTTTCCTTTTTGTTGTTACGATAAAGAATAAGGCCTATTAGAGAAAGAATAACAAGTCCTGCAATCATACTATACGTTCTGATTTTACTGTTTGTTTGGATTTTTTCTGTCTCCAACTTTTCCAACTTTGCCTGCTCATCTACAACTACGTCCAGAAATGCAAGAAGATTCTTTCGCTCTTCTGCACTAAGACTATCACTTAATGATTTAGACAATTTTAAATACACGATAGCACTATCGGTTTTGCCCAGCTGATCAAAGGAGGAAGTAAGCAGGTTATAAGCATCTCTTTTCCAAGCCTGGTCGTTGCGCTTTTCAAAAATTTTCAAGCTTTCTTTGGCATAATACAAAGCGGAGTCATTTTTTTTTAAATCTGTAAATACACGACTTAACGAAATATATCCCAGGCCCAGGTGTAGTTGGTCATTTGTGCTTTTTAAAAGCGGTATCGCCTGTAAT
>CBIGQT010000778.1:0-1754 GCA_966191655.1 uncultured Ginsengibacter sp. | reverse complement strand
TTTTTTTCAGGATAGAGGTAAATAATTAAGGCAGCAGAAATGGCAAAGAAAAAGGAAGCATATCCATGAATCATTAGAATACTGAAATGAAATATTATCCCCCACTTTAGCAATACTAATCTTTTTTCCCCCGAAAATAAAAAACCAAGAGACATCACTGCTTCAAAAAGTAAAGTGCCCCAGGTGATACATAGTGAGAATGGTAAACGATAAAGTAAAGGTTTTATAATATTTGAAAATGGTGCGTTTAATCCAAAAAAATTATGATTAAACCAATAATATATTAGTGTCCCATCTCTCCATTCTTTTACATGCAGCTTACGAAAAACCGAATCATAATAAATATAGGCTACCTGGATTTTAATAAAAAATAAAAACAGGTTTTGCATAAAAAAAAAAATTCCACTTTCCAGGTAGTGATTACTCCAATGATTTTTTCTGTTATCAAATATGCACACAGGAACTAACAATAATGTCAGGAGCATGTATATATTATCTCCTCCGGCATACACTGGTCGTACCAGTACAAAGCTTGTCGTAATCCAGAAATGCAAAATTGAAGTTATTTGCATAAAATAACCACTGATAATTAATATTAAAATTGAAATAGCCAGGAACCGGGTTAAAAACAGGTGAGAAGGATTGAATATTAAAAAAAAATTGCAACGATAGCTTAGTGAATGCTGGTTGAGGGTTGCTAAATAGTGTGAAGGAATTAATAAATCAATGTCGTTAAAAATTAATGTAAGTAGCATACCCAAAGCCAGTAAAGAGCGGGCAAATCCAATTATTGATTTTGAAGACTTTTGATTTATGTAATTTAAAATAAGAGGAGCAGGATTTGATATGACTTTCATTCTATCTGATATCTGTTAAGGTATAATATTCTGAGGGAATAAATTTTTTCTTTGTTTTGACAGTTTGAAAAGGAATTCTTTCCGTTTTAGTTAATAAAAACCTGCCTTTACCAATACTCAGATCATCATAATTTATTAAACCAATGTCCTCCCCGGTTTTGACGATGCTCAATAGTGAATCTTTATTTAATTTTTTCCAAACTAAATTTTTATCGGTTGAAATTATTTTTATCAGTTGACTGTATAAAATGAGTCCCTTTCTTGATATACCCATCCCATAACTCATATTATTTTTAAGAATTGATTTATCAGATAAAGTCCCGTCATCTGCTGCGTAAATATTTATTAATGGATCTTTTGCATTTATAGTAAAATAGCCCCAGCTTTGCCGATGGAAATAATGAATGTATAAAGTTACTGTCGCCGCAGTGATAAAGATTTTAATCACTAAAAAGGAAATCTTCAAATAGTGTATTTTTTTATCACTCATATTATTTCCGGTCATTGATAATGTTTAATAAAAGTAATAATTCTCTTGCGATTGCTGAACAATAGCTTTTCATCATTTGATAAATTACACGTTCTTTACCGGCAATTAAACTTTTCGACAATGCTTCGAAATAACCTTATAAGATGTATTGTTCTCTGCACTGTGTTCGTTGGCATATTTAATGAACAAAAAAGTTATATAAATCAAAATAAAGGCAACCAATAAAGCTATTACTTTATAAGGATGTGCTTTTATCCATTTAAAAGAATGTACTATAATTGAATGTTTGCGTTTCGAATGTTTCCTTCTCCTGCGTTTAACGGTGTGAACATTAAAATCGGGAGTGCCCGTAGGTTTATTTGCAGCCATAATTGTTTGCAATTTATAACATTACATTATTTTTACTC
>CBIGQT010000777.1:0-1754 GCA_966191655.1 uncultured Ginsengibacter sp. | reverse complement strand
TCATTATCACCGGCGCTAATGCACATTTTATCATCCACCATAAATGTAACGCCCCGAAACATTTTCTTCTCTTCTACTTTAGGTAAATGGGCAAGAGCAGCTCTTATTTTGTTTGTTAACTTTTCATTATAGGCCACGACCGAAATATTAATAATCAAAATTAATATTATTTAAAAATTGTAGCAACCTGGTGATTTTTAAAATTTTTTATTGTTGCATTATCAAACAGGAATTTTTATTTTAATTCATGCACAATTAATTTATTAGTTTAGCCCGATAAAAGATAAGAATGAAAAAAATATTATTGATAAGTTTTTTATTTGTTAGTGCCATAAATTGTAATCAGCAATCATCAATATCTACTAAAATGAGCAATCCCGGTCTCAATAAAATGTTTGATAATTATCATGAAGACCGGATGCAATTATATCCGGTAGAAGCGACTCAAAACGGAGATAACCGCTATAACGACAAGCTGCCAATTTATATAACAGAATCGTTTAAAGACACCCTTGACAATTTCTATACAAAGTATTTAAATGTAGTTGAAAAATATGATACATCTACGCTGGATGAAAATGATTTAATCAGTTATAAAATTTTTGACAGGGAAATGAAAATGCAATTAGAAGCATTGGATTTAAATATTCTTTATCCGGGAGAAATGGCTTGCTTATATATTCCTTTTACACAATTTTGGGGATTGCCTATTACGATGGGACAGTTAGGCTCCGGTCAAGGGGTTCAGCCTTTTAAAACAGAAAAAGATTATAATGACTGGATAAGCAGGATGAAACAATTTTCCGCATGGAGCGATTCCGCAATTGTTGGCTTCAAAAAAGGCATCAAGGCAAATTATGTATTACCAAAAGCAATTGTAATAAAAATGATTCCACAGATGGAAGCTATGACCATGACAGATTCATCAAAAAATATTTTTTACGGCCCCGTTAAAATGTTCCCTTCCTCATTCAACGATTCATTAAAGAAAGAAATGTATCAGAAATATGCTGATGCAATTAATACTTACATAATTCCTTCTTATAAAAAATTAGGAACATTTTTAAAAAATGAATACCTGCCGGCAGCAAGAACTTCAACAGGATACAGTGCATTGCCGAATGGGGAAAAAATCTATGATTATTTAATCAGATACTGGACAACTACCAATAAAACAGCCGATGAAATTTACAACACCGGCCTTGCTGAAGTAAAACGAATAAGAGATGAAATGGAAACAGTAAAAAATGAAACAGGGTTTAAAGGAAGCCTTGACTCATTTTTTCAATATATGAAAACGGATAAAAAGTTTATGCCTTATAAAACTCCCGAAGATGTATTGAACGCTTTCAGAAATATTAAAAAAAGAATTGACCCCAACCTGAAAAAAATGTTTGGCCGCACACCGAAGACTCCTTTTGAAATACGACAAACAGAAGCATTTCGTGCAGCCAGCGCCAGCGCTGAATATAACCAGGGCTCACCCGATGGAAGCAGGCCCGGCATTTTTTATGTTCCTATTTTAGATGCAACAAAATTCAATACAACTTCCGGTATGGAATCACTTTTTTTGCATGAAGCCATTCCCGGCCATCACTACCAGATATCGCTGCAACAGGAAGATACCAGCCTTCCAAAGTTCAGGCGCTTTGCGTGGTACGGCGCAATGGGCGAAGGCTGGGCATTGTATTGCGAATCGTTGGGAAAAGAACTGGGATTGTATACCGACCCCTATCAATATGCCGGCGCCCTGG
>CBIGQT010000776.1:0-1755 GCA_966191655.1 uncultured Ginsengibacter sp. | reverse complement strand
ACATTGTTGGAAGCAATAATTTTTTGTACCATTTATTAATTACTATTGGTTTGTTTGGCCTTGTTGCATCTTTTCATGGAATTATTTTGGCTGCGGGAAGATCAGTGTTTGAATTTGGGAGAGTAAAACTTGCCCCTGCTTTTATTGGCAAAATTCATTCAAAATTTAAAACACCGTCCAATGCATTACTTATAAATATGCTGATAGGAATAATAGCATTGCTTACCGGTAAAACTGCAGAAATAATAACCATTTCAGTATTTGGTGCGCTTACATTATATATTATATCAATGTTTTCTCTTTTGCAATTAAGAAAGAAAGAACCGCAGCTGGTTAGGCCTTTTAAAGTACCAATGTATCCTTTCTTTCCGATTACTGCTTTAGTAATTGCAATTATATCTTTTATTGCCATGACAATTTTTAATTTGCAACTTGCAATTATTTATTTTGTAATAATGGGTATTTGTTACATCGCTTTTAAAGTATTCAAAAAGTAAAGACTTTTATTATTTTATTTTTATTGAACAATTAATTTATATGAACACAAATGAAATTCTTGATTATGTAAAAAATCATCCATCGGGAAAAGTAAAGATTGCAGTAACTGATATTAATGGAATATTACGCGGGAAATATATTTCTACGGAAAAATTTTTGTCTGTCATAGATTCTCATACAGGCTTTTGTGATGTAATTTTTGGATGGGATTCAAATGATGCTGCTTATGACAATGTTACCTACACCGGCTGGCACACAGGTTATCCGGATGCAGCTGCAAAATTAGACCTGTCAACTTTTAGGGAAATTCCCTGGGAAAATGATGTGCCTTTTTTTCTTGGTGAAATGACAGACAACAACGGTCAGCCATCTTCTGTTTGCCCGAGACAATTATTAAAAAAAGTTTTAAGTGAGGCTAACGGTATGGGCTACCTGCCATATTTTTCACAGGAATTTGAGTGGTATAATTTTGCAGAAACGCCTCAGAGTATTAATGAAAAACAATTCAGAAATCTTTCGCCATTAACTAATGGTATGTTTGGGTATTCTATTCTGAGAAGTACATTACAAAACCCATATTTCACCGATCTTTTTGATTTGCTAAAAAAATTTAATGTGCCTTTGGAAGGCTTGCATACCGAAACAGGCCCGGGAACTTATGAAGCAGCAATAGCTTATTCTGAAATTGTTGAAGCAGCAGACAGAGCAGTATTATTCAAAACATCTGTAAAAGAAATTGCGTATAGGCATAACTGTATGGCCACATTTATGGCGAAGATCAATGAAAATCTTCCGGGTTGCGGAGGGCATGTGCATCAAAGTCTTTGGGATAAAAAGGGAAAAAAAAATCTTTTTTATAATAAAAAAGATTCTTTGAAAATGAGCGGCCTGATGAAAAATTATATCGCAGGACAGTTGTATTGTCTCCCACATATCCTGCCCATGTTTGCCCCGGTAATCAATAGCTATAAACGTTTGGTGGAAGGAGCCTGGGCGCCTACTACTCTTACATGGGGAGTTGATAACAGAACTGTTGCATTACGGGTTTTATCAGGAAGTGATAAATCATGCAGGTTAGAAACAAGGGTGATCGGATCGGATGTAAATCCTTATTTGGCAATGGCTGCTTCACTTGCTTCTGGTTTGTATGGAATTAAAAATAAATTAAAATTAAAGCAGCAAGCCACTGTTGGAAATGGGTATAAAGATTATTCAAACGGAACACTTCCCAAAACATTAGATGAAGCAAAACAAATG
>CBIGQT010000775.1:0-1759 GCA_966191655.1 uncultured Ginsengibacter sp. | reverse complement strand
TGGAAAAGCTGGAACGCATTGTTGATGCACGCATGAAACTTAAGGCACGTTTTGAAGAAAAGATGAAACAAACTCCATCTGTCGCCGACAATAAACCAATGGGCAAAGGCAACCCTAACCGCCATGGAATGCCTGTAATTCCCGTTGGACAAACAATAACCAATAAATGGCCTGTCTTAGATCTCGGAATACAGCCGGATATTTTATTAAAAGACTGGAGATTACAAATAGATGGTTCTGTTGAGCATCCAACTACCTTAACATGGGAAGATTTTATGGCCTTGCCCCAAACAGATGATACTTCCGATTTTCATTGCGTTACTACATGGTCTAAATTAAATGTAGGCTGGAGGGGAGTTCGCATGCTTGATATTGCCGCACTGGTGCAACCCAAAGAAGACGCCACTCACATTATGTGCTACGGTTATGATGATTACACCACCAACATTTCTTTGGAAGAAGCATTAAAGCCCGATGTATTATTGGTGCATACCGCAGAAGGAAAACCATTGCCCAAAGAACATGGAGGTCCTGTGCGTATGATAACGCCGCAATTGTATGCATGGAAGGGAAGCAAATGGATTAACCGTATTGAGTTTATGACTTCAAACCGGTTAGGTTTCTGGGAAGAAAGGGGGTATTCTAATACTGCTTATCCGTGGCGTAACGACCGTTACAGTTAATAAAAAGTTGTATAAAATAATTTTATCAGAAATCAATAATCACATTCTTTTCATTTTTTGGATCAATTTTTACATTCACTTCTTTACCAGGTTGAAAATGTACCGGTCTTAATTTAGACACAATCGTTTTGCATGCTGTTGTATAAATTTCACCAACATTATTTTTTAATTCCATTACAAGCTTTACCTGGGGATTATTGTTGATGGTAATATTGGTTTCATGAACTTCTAAAATTTTTGCTTTGCCGGGAATGCCTGTCATTTGTAGCCTGCGTATATTAAACTTTGGCTGCCATAAAAGTTTAAATAGTATATAGCCCATTCCTCCAAATACAATAATCATTGCAAACGATATGGGAATGCTATTGGGACCTCCTGCTTTAAGAACAAAATATACCGCAATCAAAATGCCGGCAACACCACCAAACATACCTATAAGATCCCATCGGATTTTTTTCATGTATAAAAACTTTTATTTGTTTAATTTATAACGATTCTTTTTAAATGATTCTTCTATATTTTTTACAACAGATTAATCACTATAGCTGGCAGTAAATATACAACCATCTTTCAATTCAGGTGGTTTCGGTACCTCTTCTCTCCTGCTCCGGAAGAACCACTTCCATTTTAGTGATATGAGCAAACATTAAAGTTCCGATTGTACTAACGACAATTGAAAAAGTATAATGGTAAAAGGGGTTGTTATTAACAATTATTTTTTTTGTAGTATTACATTTTATAACACAATGCAAGCGTTGTATGCAATTCTGCCTAAGTGTTCAGAGCTTATGAAATTTCAGTTCCAATTCTTTATTTTGTTATGTGATTTCAAAGCATCAGTGTATCGTCAAATTAGAAACTAATTATTATTAAAAATATAAAAAAAAAGAATTTAGCACCTTGGTTCTGCCAACAGGCAAATATTATTTTATTATTTTTCTTGTCATTCTAATCTCTTTATCAATTGCTGCTTTTTTTGTATTTCTGGGTCTTAAGTATGGTTTGCTTTGGGTTGCGATAATTGGCGCTGTACTCTCTGCGGCAGTGCCAGCTATTTTCGTGAGGCTAAAAATTAA
>CBIGQT010000774.1:0-1761 GCA_966191655.1 uncultured Ginsengibacter sp. | reverse complement strand
AGAATTATAACCCAATTCAAACTTTTTTATAATTTCTTCTCTGAAGCCTCTTTCTTTTAGATAGCTTAATCCTGCATTATTTCCTTCATCAGTATTAAATAAAACTTCTGTGAAAAATTGCTGCGCAAATTTGTTGATGATATATAAACTATCCGATACCTGTTGCTGCTCTTTAAATTCAGGTGAAGTTTCTGTTTCTTCAATTTCAACATTATATTTTGCAGCGAGCCACTTTAAAGCTTCAACATAACTATACTTTTCATGCTCCATTAAAAAGCTAATGGTGTTACCACTGCGTCCGCACCCAAAGCATTTATAAATTTCTTTTGATGGAGATACTGTAAACGATGGAGTTTTTTCGTTGTGAAACGGGCAAAGGCCTATATAGTTTGTGCCTCTTTTCTTAAGCTTTATAAATGAACTGATAATATCAATAATATCAATTCTGCTAACAATTTGCTGTATGGTTTCCTGCGATATCATTCTATTCAAAAATAAAACTAAAATAATTTATAGGAAACTTTCTGAAGTATTTGCAATGCAAAACAACTTCGGTATGTTGATTTTACCAAACACAAATAAAAGGACTGTAACAATATTGTATTTTCTTTTGGAGTTCTGAAAATGAGAACAGAAATTCATTAAACAAATACTATGAATATTTGCATACGCTTTTAGCGTGACTAAAAGCCAGCAACGAGCGATAGCCTTGCAGCAATAATAAGAATTCCGAGGGCTATTATTATGATTATTGTAAACCTGTCTTTTGAAATTGAAGCCATGTGATGAATGATTTTAATTTTTAAATTTAAGAGTAAAATAAAATAAAATAACAGATTTATAAAATAATACAATATTATTTTTCAATTAAACAATTTTCATCAGATGATTTTTCACTTTTATAAGTGCAACAATATGCAGAGAAGAGAAGCTATTTAGTCTTTGTTATCTTTGCAACTAAATATTATTTATGATTGCAAAAGAAGTTTACATTGTTTCTGCAGTACGGACGCCAATCGGAAGTTTTGGGGGCACCTTAAGAGATATACCTGCTACTAAATTGGGAGCAACAGCCATAAAAGCCGCAGTAGAAAAAGCCGGGATAAAATCTTCGGATGTACAGGAAGTTTATATGGGATGCGTGTTGCAAGCCAATCTGGGTCAGGCTCCTGCGCGACAAGCGGCTATTTTTGCCGGGTTACCCGAAAATGTTTGTTGTACCACTGTAAATAAAGTTTGTGCCAGTGGAATGAAAGCAATTATCAATGGAACTCAAAGTATTTTATTAGGTGATGCTGATGTTGTTATTGCAGGTGGAATGGAAAACATGAGCAGTGTTCCTTTCTATGTGCCTTCGGTACGTTGGGGAAATAAATATGGAAACACAAATATGATTGATGGCATGGCAAAAGACGGGCTTACTGATGTATACAAAGATTATGCAATGGGCAATGCGGCTGAATTGTGTGCAAGAGAATGTAATATAAGCCGGGAGCAACAGGATGCATTTGCTATTGAAAGTTATAAACGAAGCCAGGCCGCTGTAAACGAAGGAAAGTTTTCTGATGAAATTACCGGCGTTGAAATTCCGCAGCGTACAGGCGACTCCGTTATATTCGTTAGAGATGAAGAACCTTTCAATGTAAAATTTAATAAGATAGCTGCACTTAAATCTCCGTTTGAGAAAGGTGGAAGTGTTACTGCAGCAAATGCCAGCACCATAAATGACGGTGCAGCAGCGCTTGTTTTAATGAGTAAAGA
>CBIGQT010000773.1:0-1762 GCA_966191655.1 uncultured Ginsengibacter sp. | reverse complement strand
TGAACATCATATTACTGCAGATGTTGCTATTGCCGCATGGAATTATTTTGCTGTAACACAGGATACTTCCTGGTTAAAAGAAAAGGGTTTTCCTATCATTAAAGAATGTGCAGATTTCTGGGTAAGCCGTGTTGAAAAAAATGGTCCGGGAAAGTATGATATTAAAAATGTTGTAGCTGCTGATGAATGGGCTGAGAATGTTGACAACAATGCTTTTACCAATGCAGCTGCAAAAGCAAATCTTAAATATGCGGTTATGGCTGCCGGCATATTACATGAACGCATAGACGAAGATTGGATAGATGTTGAAAAAAATATTCCTGTTTTAAAATTAGAAAATGGTGTAACAAAAGAATTTGCAACTTACCAGGGTGAAAAAATAAAACAGGCGGACGTAAATCTTTTGGCTTACCCGTTAAAAGAGATAACAGATCCACAGCAAATAAAAAAAGATTTAGAGTACTATGAAACCCGTATTGGAGAAGGTTCACCTGCAATGACACATGCCATCTTCGCCTTATTGTATGCACGATTAAACGAACCTGATAAAGCATGGGATGCGTTTAAAGAATCATTCATTCCCAATAAAAAAGAACCTTTTGGAGTTTTGGCAGAAACTGCCGGAGGTACTAATCCATACTTTGCAACGGGTGCCGGGGGATTTTTACAAAGTGTATTGATGGGGTTTGGTGGACTTGATATTACTCCACAGGGAATTACTCAAATAAAAAGTTCTTTGCCAAAACAATGGAAATCCTTAGTTTTGACGGGTATTGGGAAAGACAAAAAAACTTTTACGATAAATTGATATTGAAAAAAGTAGCTGCTTTATTTTTTATTACCTTATTTCTATTCAATCTTTTTGGATACAGGCTTGTGGTTCAGTACATGCAACAAAAGGTATCGGCCCAACTGGAAGCCAGGCTGGATAAGAATTTATATAATGACTCCCAGCTAATTGAATTGAAAGTTCCCATGCATCTTCCCTATCAAACCAATTAGTCAGCCGATCAAAGATTCGATAGGGAAATTGAAGTTGATGGCATTACGTACAAATATGTAAAAAGGAAAGTAGCAGACGATACGCTTTATTTGATGTGCATTCCCAACACAAAAAAAATGAACCTGGAAACTGCTAAAAATGATTTTTTTAAGCTTACCAATGATTTAACGCAAAATAATAATTCTAAAAAATCTGATAATTCCAAAAATATATCTTTTAAAACTCTGCAAGGCGAATATGATGAATATGCATTTGCTTTAAATAGTTTTAATCTTTCCAGTAATCATATGAATTCATGGCCATCTTTGAATTCAGAAAAATTAATTTCTTCTCCTCATATTTCTCCTGAACAACCTCCTGATATAATCGGAGCGTAATTTTTTAATAGCAATCTATTAAAATTAATTGTTGATTCCTGCAACTGTAAAAGACAACGTCAATTGTTCGCTTTTACTTTTCCAATTTTTTTAAATTAAAAACTGTTCTTAAGCGTGCTTAATTAAGCCTGTTCGAAAGGTGCTTCTAAACGAATTAATAAAAGGTCCGGGAAGTATTTCATCGGTTCTGCAATAAATAATTATTGTACAACAAGGCGCTTAATAAATGCCTGGAAATAAAATGAGGTAATTATGTATTCATTAAATAACAATCAAAACTTAAAATTCGCATCTGGCAGCAAAATTCATTGTGCATTGCGCATCGCCTCTGCTATGTGTTTCATAGGACATGGCTCATTTGGAATCATCACTAAACCTATAT
>CBIGQT010000772.1:0-1764 GCA_966191655.1 uncultured Ginsengibacter sp. | reverse complement strand
GTTATTGCTCCATAGCTACTATTGTTCGCTACAAGATTTACCTGCTGAAAATCATTTGCAGAGGGAGGAATATGAGGAAATTTTCTACAAGCCTGGAAAGCAACCAACACAATCAAAAACAAACCGGCAATTTTAAAAAGCCGATTACTTTTTTTCTGAAAAATCTTTTGCATAAAAATGAATTTAAGATTAAAAAATTTGATTAAGATTGAGAATCTGACAGATATATTTATTACAATCGTTATATCTCTATATTCTGGAGATTACAGAAGTAAATTTTATGGGAGCCCAGATAAGAAATCGTTATAATAAAGAAAAGAGTTGCCAGTAATTAATATTTAAATCCAATTTTATGAGAGAGAATTGAATGAAAGAGTAGTATTCTTTGTTAACGGCCACGTTATAAAAATTAAAACAATCGGCAAAGTATTTTGAATCCACACAGCATGAAGCATGCGCACCATGTAAGTATTGAAATAATTATAAATAGAAGACTGTATGCTATTCTTTTTTTAGTAGTAAATGTTCTTTCCAAAAAAGGAAGTACACACATAATAGCAGATAAGGTTACTCCCGAATAAAAATATACTTCGTTACCCCACTCACAGGAATAGGGTCCGCATATGATAGCAATAATAATTTCTGTTATCAATATAGTAACTAATAAGAGTAGCATTCTTTTCATGAATGCGCTAAAGATATATAGTTATGAATGAGAACAGGCTATTATAAATAAATAAGATTGCAGACAGATTTAAATTGTAATTCAATAGAAGTAAAACTGGCGTTTACTTGGTCGTTGATACTTTCAATGATACTTTTCAAAAAAGCATTTTCGTCAAATGAATGGTCGAGCGTCAGCCCTAATCTTACAACAACTAATCTCTTTGAAGGAATAATATAAATATTTTCGTATGCATAACCATCGCAATAAAACATATCTGCAGGCACATCCGGATATTTTCTTTGTAATGGATTTTCTTTATCAAAGCCATTTAACCAGAACTGGTAGCCATAGTTTTTTATCTTATTTGATTCAGGAGAAGTTGAGGTTTGCTTTACCCATCCCTCCGGCAAAATTCTTTCTCCATTCCAAATACCATCATTATAATACAGCAATCCAAAGCGTGCATAGTCTCTTGCCGTGGCATTTATATAAGATGAGCCAACATAAGTTCCTGATGCATCAGGTTCGAATAATGTATGAAACATTCCGATTTTGTAAAACAATGCATTAAACGGATAAGCAGCATAATTTTCTTCACCAACCGTTTGCCGCACTATGCGTGAAAGAATATTGCTGTTGCCGCTGGAATAATTAAAAACAGTTCCGGGTGTGTGCGCCAGCTCGTGTCTCGCGGTAAAGGCAGCCATATCATCTTCTTTGTACAACATATTAGTTACGTCACCGGCTTTGGTATAATCTTCCAGGAAATCAAGGCCACTGGTTTGTTGTAATAAATTTTCAATTGTAATGGCATGCCGCGGATCATTTGCATCGCTCCATTCGGCAACAGGAGCCGGTTGCATAACATTTAATTTATTTTGCTGAACTAATGTGCCAATCAAAGCAGCAGTAAAACTTTTCGCCATTGACCAGCCATACATTTTTGTATTCTTATCAAAACCAGGTTCGTACTTTTCTGCGATTAGCTGGCCGTTATATAAAATGATCACGGCTCTTGTTCGTTGTTTTTTTTCCGGATAGGGTTCGGTGAAAGCATTATCTACTGCGACTTCTAATCTATTTTTATTGATTGCCAA
>CBIGQT010000771.1:0-1766 GCA_966191655.1 uncultured Ginsengibacter sp. | reverse complement strand
ACAAAACCTCAACAGCTTTCATTTTCTTTTGCCTGATTTGTTTTACTCCTGAAACACTCTTATTACTTCTACAAATCTTAGTTCAAAATATTTACTCATACCCGAAATGATAACCCCTATAGATTTTCCTGAAGCGGAATGAATGAATTGTATGTTGCTATTTTCATTTTGAGTTATAATGCCCATGTGGCCAACAATCCAGCCGGTAGTATCTGTTCCTGTAAAAAGGATAAGATCGCCCGGTTTACTTTTTTCCAAAGAAACGGGTGTACCTGCATTTGTAAAATCTTTTGAGACACGGGGTACCTGTATTTTGAAATGATTAAATACATAGGTTATAAATCCCGAGCAATCAAAGCCCTGTTCTTTTATTGCAGAACCATATTTATATTTTGTTCCAATAAGCGTTTTGGCGAAAGCAACTACTGAATCAGGCACTACATTTTTTGTATTAATAATTACGGGTGGAACTGTGCTATTTGTTTTGTTTAATTTTTTTGGCATCGTTGTAGTTTCATTTTTTGCTTCTTCAACTGATGATCTGGTTGAACGTGTAGACCGGCACGCTTCAAAAAAAAATATCACGAATATTATTAAAGTAAGTGGTGTAAAATATTTCATTGGTATAAAGTAAAGTTAGCCAAACCTGAAACTTATAATATTTCAAAACAATATTGTTTCGTAAAACAGATCGCCTGTTTTTAAAACTATTCTATTTCAAATTCTAATAAAGAATCATCTTCAATAAATGTCTCGAGTTTATCACCCGTTATTAATTCACCAATATTAACCTGCGATCCTGTAAAAATTAAGTCTCCCATATTCAAGGAATAAGAATTAGAAATAACGGAAATAATTTTGTTGAAATTATAAATCATCAAACCGGAATTACAAAGCTGAACCATTTCACGGTTTTTGTATAAACAGAAATCAATATTTTGCTTATTGTTGAAAGCGCTTGCCGGCAACCATTTTCCGGCAACTGAAGAATTATTCCATGCTTTTGTTTTTTGCCAGAACAACTTTTCATTTGGCTGTTCCGGATCATCATCAAACGCAATAAAATTAATTCCAACTGTTATTGAATCATAAAAATTTGTTGCGTCATCTTCTGTAATGTTTTGCCCATTTTTACAAATATGTAATACCAATTCGCATCCGCAATAAAGTTCATTGGCAAATTCAGGGTAAAAGAAAGTATTGCCTGGCTGTAGTAAGGCGCTGTAAGATTTTGTAAAAATTAAAGGTGTATTGTTAGTACCATTTAATTTTTCTTTTTTATTTGAAAAATAATTTTGTTCTACACAGAAGATTTGCATTTGTAAAAATTAATTATAAATATAGTCTTCTGCAAAAAAATGCTTCTAAATATATTTATAAAATAATCTTTAAGCTGTTGTTTAATTTTTTACAATCTTGTAGCACTCATTAATGCCATCGAGCGTAAAATAAATAGTATAAATACCCGCCGCTACATTTCCCAAATGAATGTGGCCGTTATTAATTCCACGGACAGCTGAAAGCTCTTCTTTTAGAATAAGCTTTCCCTGTGTATTCAGCAGCTTTGCTATCATAATCCCTGGTTTATCTGCATTAAACTGAAACATTAAATGCCCCATGCCGCTCACCGGATTGGGAGATAAAAAGATGATAAGTTTTGGAACCGCGTTTTTATTTTTATAAACTTTAATAGGTGATAATTGCGTTTTGGCATCTTTGTCTACAATTGCCAAAGCATAGTATACGTAGGTAACTCCTAAGGAAAT
>CBIGQT010000770.1:0-1766 GCA_966191655.1 uncultured Ginsengibacter sp. | reverse complement strand
TATATTGGCTGTTCAGGATTTCATTATAAAGAATGGAAAAGCGTTTTTTATCCTGAAGGATTACCGCAATCAAAATGGTTCCGGTTTTATTGCGAACATTTTAATACACTGGAATTAAATGTTACTTTTTATAAATTTCCAACCGAAAAATCTTTAACAAAATGGTACACTGAAAGCCCGGAAGATTTTAAGTTTTCCGTAAAAGTTCCCAAAGCAATAACTCATTTTAAAAAATTTAATGATTGCGAAAGAATGCTGGGCGATTTTTATAAAAGTGTACAACAAGGCTTACAACAAAAACTGGGATGTGTGCTATTTCAGTTGCCGCCGCAAATAATTTATTCCGAAGAAATATTACAAAAAATTATTGGATTGCTCAATCCCTCTTTTAAAAATGTTATTGAGTTTCGCTCTGCAGGTTGGTGGAACAAAAATGTTTTTGGCCAATTAAAAAAAAACAATATTGTTTTTACTGGCATAAGCTATCCAAATCTTCCGGACAACGTTATAAAAACCAGTAGCAATTTATATTACAGGTTTCATGGTGTTCCTGTTCTTTACAAATCAGCCTACCCGGAATCTTTTTTAGAAAATATAATTGAGCAAATAAATAAGCTGAAAGTAAAGGAAGCGTGGATTTATTTTAATAATACCTGGGGAACCGCAGCCATTAAAAATGCTAAATTCCTGCAAAGGAAAATCTTATAATGCATGCGTTTTTTAAGTCCGTAATTTTTTCATACGCTGCCTCGATTTATTAAAAATCATTATTCCATTTTTAACGCCTTTGCGTATTTCTTTTTTCTTTTCTTCGGGTAAGCTGTGAATGGTTTTACATTCAGCAGAACAGCATCCATCAAATTTTTCTGCGCAGGAACTGCATTGAATAAAAAGCAAATGACATCCTTCGTTAGCACAATTCGTATGCGTGTCACATGGCGCTCCGCACTGATGGCAAACACTGATAACTTCATCGCCCACCATCTCTCCCAGCCTGCCGTCAAATACAAAATTTTTACCTTTAAATTTATTAGGAAGTTCTTCCTCTTTCACTTTATTGGCATATTGTATAATTCCTCCTTCCAGGTGAAAAACATTTTTAAAACCATTATGCAACATCCAGGCGCTTGCTTTTTCGCACCGGATGCCACCGGTACAATACATAATTATATTTTTATCTTTCTTCTCTTCAAGCATACTAACGGCCATGGGTAACTGTTCACGAAAAGTATCGGAAGGTATTTCAATTGCATTTTCAAAATGCCCTACTTCATATTCATAGTGATTTCTCATATCCACGACAATGGTTTCAGGATCGGAAGTGAGTTTATTAAACGATGCGGCATCAACATACTTTCCCTTTTTACTCATATCGAACCCTGCATCGTTAATGCCATCGGCAACAATTTTATCTCTCACCTTAATTTTTAATACCCAAAAGCTTTTTCCGTCATCATCAACCGCCAGGTTTAATCTCACATTATTTAAAAATGATATTGAATAAAGATATTCTTTGAATTTTTCATAGTTAGAATCAGGAACGCTTAGCTGCGCATTGATTCCCTCATGAGCTACATAAATGCGCCCAAATACTTTTAACCCATCTAAATTTTTGTAAAGTAAATCGCGAAATAATTTTGGATCTTCAATAAAAGCATATTTATAAAAAGACAAAGTTCTACGCAGCTCATTTTCTTCAAATAAACGTTGTTTTAATTCCTTCTGCGAAATGCGATTGTGTAGAACGGCCATAACAAAAAAAAAAA
>CBIGQT010000769.1:0-1777 GCA_966191655.1 uncultured Ginsengibacter sp. | reverse complement strand
CCGGAAACCCCGCCCTGAGTATAGCCGGGAGGTGGCGGACAGAGAAACTGAGATTTTGTAAATTCTATTGGAAATGGCACAAACCATATCTCCACAGTGGAATAGGGTTGACTGGGTGGATTGGCCGGCGTTACCTTAAAGGCTTTTATGCCCACCACATGTAATAGCCCTGTACAGGTGGTTGGGTTAAAAATCTTGTTTTTGCAGTCATTAGTCATTACTTCAAGGTTGTTTATAATGTTTATAAGGGCGGGTTTATTATTTTCCAGTGATACAATAAAACTGCCTTTATCTGTGGCAGTTCTAATACCTCCCCAGGCTTTTTTGTCTCCTGATATCATGACAGACTGCATTATTACTTCGTAGTCATCATCATAAACCTTAATATAGCAGCGCCTGAATAAGGTGCTTTTTGTTCCGTCAATCCCATTTTCGGCACCTACAATCGCCAGCATAATTTCAACAGGATTTCTCGAAGGCACTTTAGCCGGCGCTTTATAAGTTTCCCTCCATGTCAATAAGGGATAACTGCTATTGCCAAAAGTTCCATTGTCGGCATCTCCATTTAGTACGACGTTAGCGTACCATCCTATTGGATTTTCTGCCTCAGGCCCAAAGATGCCATGATACACTTCCAATTTTTGATCTTTGTTTTCAACATCAATTGGTTTTGGTATTGCAAGAATATCTACGGTTTTAGAAACCTTTACTCTTGTTTTTTCTGGCCTTAGCGAAAAGCCCCAGGTCAATGCCCAGGCAGAAAAATGTTTGATACTACCAGCAATTGTTTTCGAAACTGTATCCAACTTTATTTCCCTTAGTACATACCATATTCCCTTTTCATTTTGCGAAGCAATAGCCATCAATTGCGGGCTGCCATCTTCCATATCCTTATCCGTATAATGAAAAATCAATTGAACCGGTATTTGGAATTGTGTTCCTGCCGGTTCAAGATCATAACCTTTGCCAATGCCATCAATAGAAGTGTTGGTTACAGGTTGTATACTGATAGTTGTTTTAGTTGTTATAGCCCCTTCAGGAAATACCAATTCGATTTTTTTGTCAGCAGATATGAGCCTCCCTCCTTCTTTATCAATGATGATGCTGTTCTTTTCACCATCGGCCTCTCCAATTGCAGTAGGTTCAAATAAAAAAGAATCTTTGATATTGCGATTATCCTGGGCATGAGCCAGCATTGTGAGAAGAGAAAAAAAGAAAACGAATATCTTTTTCATACAATAATTTTTGATTTGATTATTGCCGTTTCATCGGATCATCATTGAAACTCATTCGCAATGTCGGAGGAGAAGGATTGTTTTTATCATAGTCTGTACCAGTGAAAGCAATTTTTATTTTTCTTCCATCATTATAATTAAATACCACTGAATAATTCTTTACTTCATACGTTCCCGAACCGGGTTCATTCGCACTGTTTATGCAATCAACATATGCATGATTTAAAATATTTAAAGCTCCGTTGTCGGTAAATTTTCCATCTGCGGTGAAACTAATAAGGGGTGTTTTCCCTGTTTCTTGTCCACTGAAATCCTTACTGCTTAAAGCATACACTCCATTAAATCTTGCACCATCAAAAAATTTTGTTTTTATAAATCCATGATCTGTTTTACTGGTGGTGATAACGAGCTTATCATTTTCCATTCGAAGGGGAATGTCGGCATAAGGCAGTTTCAAGACTCCCTGGCCATTACTGAATGTATAGGTTCCCCAATCCCGGCGGTTGTTTTCTGCTTTTATCCATGTATTTAATTCATCCAAT
>CBIGQT010000768.1:0-1782 GCA_966191655.1 uncultured Ginsengibacter sp. | reverse complement strand
ATTACTATTATGTATGTGAATTTGTGGATAGTAAATAGTTTTACATTGATGCAAAATTAAAACATCTGGTTTATCCACTTTCATTCCACAATTACTTAACACCAGGTTTTAACACCAGTTCAATATAAAATGGATTTATAAACATAAGTAGATAAAAAACTATGAGGATAAAAAAAGAGAACATTTTTACAAATATTTTGTGAATAGGAGTAGAGGAAAATGTTTGCTTTTATTATTATTACCGATGTAAATTTTTAAAACATGTTCTTATGATTTTTTATGAAGATTAACTTTTAAAAAATGCTTGCTTGTTAACAGTAAACAAAATTTTCCCACAACGCTTTGTTGATAAAAATATTGTAATTAAAAAATAAAAGATTTTATAAAATTCTTTTTCTTTAATCTCTTACACATGCTGTTTTATAGGAGTTTTCCACAATTTGTTCCTATCTTATTTTACACTATTTTTGCCGTCCATTTTAAAATTAATAGAATAAAATTATGTCGATAATTCAGACAATTCGTGAGAGAGGAGCAGTAATAGTAATTGCAATCATTGCATTAAGCCTTATTGGATTTATATTAATGGATTCCCGGAGTGGTACCGGAAAGTTATTTGGCGGAGGAAATACAACAACACTTGGTAGCGTAAATGGCGAGAAGATTGAGTTGTCAGATTTTAATGATAATGTTAAGTTGATGGAACAACAATATCAAAATAATGGATCATCTCAAAATGACCAGATAAAGCAAAACACCTGGGATCAAATGGTGGCTGAAAAAATTGTTACTGAACAATTTGATGAATTAGGCATTGCTTTTACGTCTAAAGAAATGAGCTCTATTATGTTTAGCAATGATGCACCACAGCAATTAAAACAAGCATTCACTAATAAGGAAACCGGGCAGTATGATATTGGGCAGGCGCAGCAATGGTGGGCACAGGCAAAAAAAAATAAAAATGAAGAACAAAGAAAAGAAATTGTTTCCCAGGTGATTGAGCCAATGCGCCTGAATAGTTTGTATACAAAGTATACATCTCTGATTGCCGCAAGTATATATATACCTAAATGGCTTTCGAAACAAGAGGAAGAGCAGAAAAATAATTTTGCCAACATTTCTTATGTGGCAGTTTCTTATAGTTTAATAAGTGATAGCACGGTTAAAGTGACAGACGATGACGTTGAAAGTTATCTTAATAAAAACAAATTAAAATTTAAGCAAGACGGAGGCCGGGTAATATCTTATGTTTCGTTCAGCGCTTCAGCTAACGGTAAAGACAGCGCCGCAGCAAAACAGTTTATTGAAGACTTGAAGCCACAATTACAATCAGATTCTAATGTAAGTTCATTCCTGGCCAGGAACTCTTCTGCTATTAATTATTTTGATGGATATACTCCAAAGTCAAAACTTCAAATGCCTTTTAAAGATTCGATTATCTCTTTAAATGATGGACAGGTTTTCGGTCCATACCTTGACGGCAAGAATTATGTCCTTGCTAAAAAGATATCGACTAAAATAATGCCGGATAGCATTGAGTGCCGCCACATTTTAATTGGCACCAGCGATCAGCAGGGGCAGCCAACAATGCCAGACAGCACTGCGCATACATTAGCAGATAGTATTGCAGCCGCTATTAAAGGAGGAGCGAACTTTGATTCTCTCGAAGCAAAATATTCAACGGACCAGGCGGCACATAAAGACAAAGGTGTTATGACCTTCGATCTCACCACAATTCAAGGCGATGGTTTTGCAAAGGAATTCGGAGATTTTCTATTGAAC
>CBIGQT010000767.1:0-1784 GCA_966191655.1 uncultured Ginsengibacter sp. | reverse complement strand
ATATGCCATTTCAATTACTTCTTTATAACTAAGTTCGTGTATGTTTACTGCATCAGGTAAATCTTTAGGATCGGCATTCATTACACCTTCCACATCTTTCCATATAGTTATACTTTCTGCATTTAAAATATTGGCAAAAACAGCCGCAGTATAATCGCTTCCTTCCCGGCCTAGCGTAGTACTTTCATTTTCGTCTGTGCTGCCAATAAATCCCTGTGTAATAATTAAATCAGTTTCATTAAATAAGGGAAGAATGATATCGTTAATTTTTTTTTCTGAAAAAGCCCAGTCAATGGCAGCATCCCTGAAATTATCATCAGTTCTGAGTAAATCTCTTACATCAATCCATCTGTTCTGTATTTTTTCTTCATTTAAAAAATAGCTTACAATCGTTGTTGATAATAGCTCACCGGCACATACTATTTGGTCGTAATAGTAATTGTACCTGCCTGTCCGGTAGGCAGGATCTTTTACAGGCTTATCATGCAGCAGCCATTCTACTTCTGTAAAAAAATTGATAAGGTCGTTGGTAGCAGCCTCCCATTGTTGGGTAACTGCGTATTTTAGTAAGTTTAAATGATTTTGTTTGATTGTTTCAAAAAGTTGCAGCGCCTCTTCGTTTCTTCCTGCATAAAATGATTCGGTAACTTTCTCCAATGCATTTGTAATTTTCCCCATAGCAGAAATTACAACCAGGATTTTTTCATTTTTATATTGCTTTAATATTGTTGACAGGTTTCGGATTCGCTCAAAACTATTAATGCTGGCGCCCCCAAACTTAAAAATCTTCATAGTAAATAATTTCTTTTAGGGAGCAAAGTAAAATGAATTATTAACGTTATTTAAAATTTTTTATAGGTTCATTAATGGCTCATTTAATTATTAAATTAATTGTAAGATTTTAGAAAATATTGCTACGACACTCTCTAACAAATACAAATTAATTAATTGACTTATTTTTGATTCCTTCAAAAAAATAAATTGAACACTTTATTATGGTTGACAGGAAAGTATTAACCTTAGATGAGTTTACGATAAGAGAGATGAGAGCATTTCCGAAAGCGACAGGAGAGTTGGCCGGACTTTTAAGAGATGTCGGCCTGGCGGCAAAAAGAGTTAATGTAGAAGTGAATAAAGCAGGACTTGTTGATATTTTAGGAGATACCGGAGACGTGAATGTGCAGGGAGAAGAAGTAAAAAAATTAGATGAGTACGCAAACGACCAGTTTATGGGAGTATTGAAACATGGAATAAGTTGCGCAGGTATTGCAAGCGAAGAATTAGACGATATGGTAGTTTTTGATAACGAGATAAGCAGGAACTCCAAATACATTTGCATGTTCGATCCGCTGGATGGGAGCACAAACATAGATGTGAATGTTTCCATCGGAACTATCTTTAGCGTATACAGGCGCCTGTCAGCAACTGGAACTTCATTAACGGTTAAAGATTTTCTTCAGCCGGGGATAAGGCAGGTTGCAGCAGGATATATTATTTATGGGTCATCAACTATATTGGTATATGCTACCAAAAGAGGCGTCAATGGTTTTACGCTAGATCAATCTATTGGTGAATTTTGTCTGAGCCACCCGGATATACGCTGCCCGCAGAATGGTAAAATATATTCTGTAAATCATGGGAATTTTTTTCAGTACAGCGAAGAAGTTAAAAAGTATATTGATAGTTGCCAGCGGAAAGATAAGCATAACGGTGGCCCATACACGCAAAGATACATCGGCAGCATGGTATCGGATGTACATCGTAATTTAATAAAAGGAGGCATT
>CBIGQT010000766.1:0-1785 GCA_966191655.1 uncultured Ginsengibacter sp. | reverse complement strand
TAATTATTTATATAATATTGATGCTGACTGTAAAGTTTATGAGATACCCGTTACCGTTAGTTATAGTTTTGCGAAATCAAAAAATCATCAATGGTTTGTATCCGGAGGTCTTTCTTCCTATCTTATGAAAAAAGAATCTTACGATTATTATTATAAATATCCTTCCGGTTATACTGACTGGAAATCCTGGTCCATATCTAATCAAAATCAACATTATTTTTCCGTACTGGATCTTTCGGGAGGATACCAATATTCATTTAGCAAAAGAACCTCTTTATTAACGGAACCCTATTTAAAAATACCTTTAACCGGAGTGGGTGAGGGAAAAGTAAAACTGAATAGTGCAGGCATACTTTTCACTTTAAGTATTAAGCCGTTTTACAAAAAATAAACGATGAATAAATAATTGCGGTTAGTTCTTGCAGTTAGTAATTATATGGATATATATCATTAAGTAATTACCCTCTTTGAAAACGAAAAAGGCTTTCTATCAGAAGGCCTTTCTAATTTATTTTTTTCCTAAATCTTTTTTCTCTGTATGTTTTTTCCCTAATTGAAATACTCTTGAAATATTAAATCCAAACCTTACATCGCCCTTACTCCACTGGCCTGCTGTTTCTGTAATAAACGTTTTCTCTGTAAGGCCAATTGAATTGGTAAAGTGCAATTGAAAAACATGGCCGCCTGTTCCAATATCAATACCTAATGATAAAACATCATGCGCATCTGGCGCTTTACCATCAGGTAATTGATAATAATATTCCGCGTTTACGCTGATTCGCTTTGAAAGCCTTTGTGCACCTGCAATGCCAATTGCAAAAACGTTAGATTTAGTATGATAGAAAGAAATAGTATCTGCGTGAATAAATGTTGGCATCAATTGCAAAGAAAATCCTTCAGAGAACTTTCTTGCGATGAGCAACTGCATTACATAAGATACACGATTTATTGCCACACCTGAATCGTGCCTTATGGGAAAATCGCCAGGTTTCAGTGTGCTTACTGCAATTGTTGGAACAAATGATAATGTAACAGGCATTGTAACAGCGCCAGTTGATTGCTTTAATAACTTTACTTTAAAAAATCCATCATAGGTTTTTTGCCATGCATTGTGACCAATGCCTATCATAAAATTGTTGGTAATACCGTAGTCAAAGCCAAGACGCACATTAAACTGGCCATAATCCAGTCCAAAAAATTGATATACACCCTGATTTAGCGGGCTGAAGCGATGTGATATTCTTACATCCAGAACATGTGCCGGCAGGTTCTCTACCGAGTGACCATTAATAACCCGTGTGTACTTAAATGTTGCCGTAGTATACGCAGTTTTGCTTCCTGTTTCTTTTTCCAATTGGTTCATCAGGTTATTGGTGGCTGTGTCCTGTGCAATTATTTCATCATGCAAACTAAAGACTAAAAAGACGGGCAATAATAATTTTATTAAATGCATAAATAATTAATTTGATTATTTTTTTTCATAATTGCAGCTTACACTTATTTCAATACTTTCAGCGATTTTATTAGTGACTATCGAAGGAATTTTTATGTTATAATCTTTTATTAAAACTTTGAAAGAAGCTACTGCGGAAATTTTTTCATCTTTAACGGTTATTGTTGCAGGAATAACAATATTTTTTACTAAGCCGTGTATCATCAAATCCCCTGTCACATTTACTTTATAACTTCCGTCTTTCAATAAATTAATGTTGCCAATGTCTGCGATATTTCCTTTAAAAGTTGACTTTGGATATTTATTGCTTTCCATATAATTCTCATTAAAAT
>CBIGQT010000765.1:0-1797 GCA_966191655.1 uncultured Ginsengibacter sp. | reverse complement strand
ACAGGGTTGCCTGTTTCCCGCTGTAATTGCAATGGAAAAGATGTGGCTATTTCAAATAATAAATTTTTGTTATCAGGTGAAACATTTTGGATGCCGCCATATTTTGCCGTAAGGTCAAGCACAGGAATATCATCAATCGTAAAAACATGGTTGCCTTCGCTTTTAGTAATTGTCCGCACAGTTCCTACTGCTTTCCAACCACAAGTAGCCCGGCCCTTTATTTTAATTTTATCTTCGTCCAATGCCAATACAACAATGCCCCTGTTGATTTCTTTATCATTAGTAAATACAAATTGCTCAGTAAAATTGTAATCATCTCCGGCCATGCCGCCATAAATATTAATATGCCTGCCAACAACATCTTCAAAACCCAGCAATAACTGTTCTGCATCAGTTTCTACATGGCTGCAGGATATAAGAAATGCAGGATGGGCAAACTTTTCTAAAGTTTTCTTTGCAAGATCTGCTGCTGTTTCGCGGTAATTTTTATTGGGATATTCAGCAAATAAAATACTGAAATAATCCCGGTTCATATCAAGCAACAATACGGCTATAGATCCACTTGCTGTTTCTTCATCAATAAATTCCCCATTGGTGGTGGCGCCGAAAATGGATATGCCTTCTTCATCAAACACTTTACACAGAGATTTGCGGTCTTGTTTGATAGAAACAAAAGCAATGGCTAATGTTGGCTTAAATCCATCAACCATGGCTTGTTGCAATGCCGATTGAATTTCTTCAGTTGATTTTCCTTTGATTGATTTTGCCTTCATAATTTATTTTTATTGTTTATACCCGGCCATTCCACCAATGATGAGCCATGTGTTTCCAAATTTTTTCCAGGTATGATTAATCTTGTAGGTATCCGTTGTTACCACACCTGTTTTCGTATTGGTAAAAATCTCGTCTTCATCATAAAATGTTATCACCACATCATCAATTGCATTTACTGCTTTTTTGCGCAAAGCATGACTGTATTTCTCATCTTTATCTTTAAATAATTCAGCAATCCAGTCTGCGATATGGCTTTTATCAGCGATGTCATCACCAGGGTAACCAATAAAGTCTTTATGCCAAAGCGTTTTGTATCCTGTGGTATCATTTTTTTCTACATATTTCCAATACTGCAATTCTCTTTGCCATACTTCGTTTTTCATCTTATCTGTTGTTTGTGCTGAAGCAATAACGTTTATAATTATTGATAAAATAAGCAAGGGAACTATCTTTATTTTATTTGGAACAGGCATTCCTTTCCTGCAGGTTTTTACTTCACCCAAAGATTTTCCTTTAATTGATTTTGATAACATAAGAAACAACTTTTTTGATTACCTTTTTTAATCAATTATTTAAAATTTAATAGCTACGCTTATGGATCTTTTTATAGGATATAACATAATAAAAATTTCACTTTTCATTATTAACACATAACAAATCTTTTAAATTACAGGGAGCAACCAGGCGTTTAGGAAAAATTAGTTTAATGCTGTAATATAACATAAGTAAAGCAAATTTTAGTATGTACAAATAATATCGGCTTATATAAATAAAAGCCGGTTTAAGCCGGCCTTTATTATTCCAACATAGCCTGCCTTTAATCAGCTACGGTTACCTCGCCCGTAAAATCCTATGATAAAGTTGGCGTAGTTGCTTACCTGCTATTAAACCCTGCAATAAAAAGAATGTCTCACAAAGAAATAGTATGAGAAAAATAGCATCACTGATTATCGCTTTCTCTTTTATGGTAATGGCTGCGAAGGCACAAGTGCAGCGGGAAACTAATCCCTCCCAGAATGTAGC
>CBIGQT010000764.1:0-1806 GCA_966191655.1 uncultured Ginsengibacter sp. | reverse complement strand
TTTTGATGTAAATAAATATTATTAACTGATGAAAAATGAGATGTATTATGCGGTACATTAGGATGTGGCAAAAAAATAAGTGATCCATTTTCCACCAATACCTCTATAGATTGGCTTGCTTTATTCTTCATTGCAAAAAGCCTTTGATAACCTTGTGTAGTTAGATGCACTTGTGCATTTTCTTCTATATCAATTTTAATGTTGTAATTATCATTACTTAATATTCCGGGAGATGAGCTTGTTAGCATAAGCCGTAACAAGCCATCAGACTTATTCTCTGTAATATTGGCTAACTTGAACGGCTGCTTATAATAACATTGTTTTAAAAAGGTCGTCTTGTTTTTATGTGCTGCCGTTATATGTAAGTGATTGTCTAACGGCATAGCATAGGGTCTTTTACATCTTCAATCAAGGCATACTTTTTTATCCAGCCAATAACACTATCCAGCCCTGTGCCTTCCATAAGATTGGTAAATACAAACGGATTGCCTTTGCGCATTTTCCTTGCATCATGTTCCATCACAGCCAGGTCTGCATGTACATAAGGAGCCAAATCAATTTTATTAATTACAAGCAAATCGCTTCTTGTAATTCCGGGGCCGCCCTTACGAGGAATTTTATCGCCTTCGGAAACATCAATTACAAATATTGTAACATCGGCAAGGTCGGGACTGAAGGTTGCTGAAAGATTATCGCCACCACTTTCAATAAAAATTATTTGCACACCGGGAATGCGTTTGGCCATTTCTTCCACAGCTTCGAGGTTCATACTTGCATCTTCACGAATGGCAGTATGCGGGCATCCTCCTGTTTCTACTCCAATAATTCTTTCAGCAGGAAGTAAACTGTTCTTCGTAAGAAATTCAGCATCTTCTTTTGTGTAAATATCGTTGGTAATAACGGCGATGCTATAATCATTGTACATAGCTCTTGACAACCTTTCTATTAAAGCAGTTTTCCCTGAACCGACGGGGCCGGCAATTCCAATTTTTAAATAAAGCCGGGCCTCACCCCCAACCCCCTCTCCGATAGAGAGGGGCCATGATTGATTGGAATTTTTTATATTTCCTAACTTTTCTTCCATAATTCGCCGTTTTTATTTAAGACATATATAGCCGTGAATACAATTGCTCGTGCTGCATACTGCGAATGTCAAAACCTGCACAGCAATAGCCAATCATTTCTTCATCGGGCGCTAAACTTTTTTGTGCCAAATCATTTATTAAAGGAAATAGAGAGATTAATATTTCCTGCCCCTCCTGCTGCCCCAGCGGAATTAATTTAACTGCATTAGTTACAAAGCCTGTGGCAACGTTGTAGTAAAATGCTGTAAGGGCCTGTATTTTATCAATATCCATCGAGCAGGAAAGTAGTCCAAAAGCAATGCAATAATGTCCAAATGCTTCATGGCTGAAAATGCTTTCTTTATATTTTTTAACCAACTCAAATGAATTATTTTTTTCAAATATTTTTAAAAAGCGAATGCCTAATTTATTACTGGCAAGCCTCATTTCTTTTGGCAGCTTTACTGCAGTGCAGACGTTGTCTAATTCAATGACGGTTTTTAAATCGTTGCTAGAAGCTGCGTCATAAGCCAATGAAAGCAATGCTGCATCTGTATAAAAAATATTTTGTGAAAGTTGTTGTATTACAAACTCTTTTGCTGAATTTTTATCTATAACAATTCCTTGCTGGGTATATGTCTCCAGCCCTGCAGAATGTGCGAAGCCTCCTATTGGTAATGCCGTATCGCACAGATGTAATAATTGCAGCAAATTGTTTGAAAACATCATGAAGAGGTTGTTG
>CBIGQT010000763.1:0-1808 GCA_966191655.1 uncultured Ginsengibacter sp. | reverse complement strand
CCTCGTTTGTATTTGTAATAAGATTATTTTCCATTTAGAGTTCCTTTCTTAAGCGGGCTACCGGTATATTCAACTGTTCACGGTATTTAGCAACGGTTCTGCGGGCAATATTATAACCTTTTTCCTGCAGCAGTTCAGTTAGTTTTTCATCGCTCAGCGGATGTTGCTTACTTTCGTCATCAATGAGGTTGTTTAATATTTTTTTTACCTCGCGGGTGCTTACTTCTTCGCCACTGTCTGTAACAAGGCTTTCGCTAAAGAAAAATTTAAGGCGATAAGTTCCGAATTCTGTTTGTACAAATTTACTGTTTGCCACACGGCTTACTGTTGAAATATCCAATGAAGTTCTTTCAGCAATATCTTTTAAAATCATGGGGCGTAATTCCGTTTCATCTCCTGTTAAGAAAAATTCTTTCTGATATTCCATTATAGTCGTCATGGTGCTTAAAAGCGTATGCTGCCTTTGTTTGATGGCATCGATAAACCATTTGGCCGAATCTATTTTTTGCTTAATAAAAAGCACTGCTTCTTTTTGTCGCTTATCTTTCTTTGAGCCTTTATCATAATCCCTGAGCATGTCCCTGTAGCCTTCGCTGATACGCAGATCGGGTGCATTTTTTGAATTAAGGGTTACTTCGAGTTTGCCCATATTATTTATTATAAAAAAATCAGGAATTACATAACTCTGTAACTTATTAGTTTCACCTACCTGTCCTCCGGGTTTTGGATTCAGTTTGATAATCTGGTTGATTACATCTTTAATTCCATCTTCATCAAGGTTTAATCCACGCTGTATTTTTTCATAATGTTTTTTAGTAAATTCATCAAAGTAATTTTCTATAACATCAATAGCAGTTTGTACAGAGCTTCCATTTTTTTCTTTTCTTTTTAACTGCAGTAGTAAGCATTCGCGAAGATCTCTTGCGGCAACACCCGGTGGATCAAATTGCTGAATAAGAGTTATTATCTTCTCAATTTCTTTGTCAGTAGAACTAATGTTTTGCCTGAAAGCTAAATCATCAGCAATCGAAGTTATTTCCCTGCGCAGGTAGCCATCGTCATCTATGCTTCCGATAATTTGTTCTGCAATTTTTTTCTGGCGCTCATCAAGATGCAGCATGAGCAACTGTGTCTTCAGTGTATCGTAAAAAGAAGTTTCCACCTTGTGAGGAATCACTTTTGTTTCGTCAGGGTCACCATAATTATCGTCCCTTAATTTATAATCACCTACTTCATCATCGCTGTCGCTAACATATTCACTAATGTCAATTTTATCATAATCATCCTCACTTCCATCATTTTCAAAATCCTCATCATTAGTTTCAAACTCATCTTTTGGTGCTTCAAAATTTTCGTCATGTCCATCTTCTCCGCCTTCAAGAGCAGGATTTTCTTCCAACTCTTCTTTTATTCTTTCTTCCAGGTGTGCCGTAGGTACCTGCAACAATTTCATCAACTGAATTTGCTGGGGCGATAATTTCTGTAATAATTTTTGTTGTAAGCGCTGGCTTAAAGACATTAACGATTTTCTTTTGAATGTTTGTAAATTTACAAACACAAAAGTAAGGATATGATTTTTTGGAATAAAATTTGTGGTTTCATTTTGTTTTTATTACTTTCCTGCCTTTTTTCAAGTGCACAAAATTTTACTTCACTAAAACTGAATTATAACTCGTTTCTCTTTAATAGTAAGTTTATAACTTCTGATACAGTAATACGTTTTACCTCCCTCTCTTTAATAGATAAGCCAGGGAATTTTAAATCTCCGGTTTCAGCAGATTTTTCAACTTGTGATTATGGCTTCTTTT
>CBIGQT010000762.1:0-1810 GCA_966191655.1 uncultured Ginsengibacter sp. | reverse complement strand
CATCTTTGTCTACAATTGCCAAAGCATAGTATACGTAGGTAACTCCTAAGGAAATTTTATCATCTGAAAATGAATAACTTTTTTGAACAGATGAATTACCGGTTGCGGAAACTTTACCTATTTCATGAAAATCAGTTCCATCGATACTTTTACGAATAGAAAAGTAATCAGCATTAATTTCTGTTTCTGTAGTCCACGTTAGCAACGGCCTGTCATTTTGTGTCGTTATATTAAATGCAGATAAAGTTACCGGCACAACACCTGTTGCTGCAATAGTAGCAACCATACCAAATGATGCGTGAAATGTACACTGGTAGGAATACGAGCCAGGTTGCGCAACGGTATAATCAAACGTAGTATGCGTTGCATCTATCGGTGCATCCCAGGCATCCGCTCCGGCAGGAACTGATGTGGACGTAGTTGTATGAGTTCCTGCCACCCACACAAAATGTATCACATCGCCTACTGAAACATTAATCGTTGAAGGAGAAAATTGAAAATTTTGAACACTTACATTGTGTGTCGTTGCATTAGTATGCAAGATTATAAAAGTAAATAAAAGAGATAGAAAATTTTTCATCGTCTAAAATTTATAAGCTTGAAAATTGAGAATAGCATTCCTCAAAATCTTTGCAGGATTTTATTTAGAAACGAAGGCATTCAGAAAAAGGTTGTCTGCGAAAAATTTATAGAGAAAATTCTTATCAGCTTTTATTGCAGTAAATAAGAAAGGGGAAACTGAATTTAAACTTCAGCATTAATATGAGGGACGCTTTTAAAATTCTCCTCTAAAATAAGCGTTAATAAATGATCTGATTTTTCTTCAGAATTAATAAGGTCAGATAAAGTTACTTTATCCAATAACTGGTCTACCGAAAATTGTATCATCTGCCAAAGAGAACGCACGGAACAATCTACGGAATTGGTGCAAAGTTTTAATGAACCGGAATAATCACCGCAGAAACTTTTTTCAAATAATGGGCCACCCAATGTTTTCAACACCTGGTTCATATTAATATTTTCAGGTAGCCGGGCCAATATATAGCCGCCCTTATTACCGGGCGTGCTGTTGATATATCTTTCCATACGAAGCTTGCGGGTAAGCTTCGCAACATAAGCAGCCGTAAGCCCTTCAGCTTCGCTTAACTGCGGAATGCTCATACCGTTTTTATCGCGGCACCTTGCAACCCGCAGTAGTATTCTTAAACCATATTCTTCCTGTGCTGTAATCTTCATATTGTTTTTTTTAATTAAGCACCCAGCGGATCCATGCGAAAACGCTCAATAAAACGGGAACGCATAGACGCAATTTCCTCATCAGAATTTCTCTTATTACAATTGTCGTCATAAAAACCAACCAATGTATCTGCAATCTGTCCTGCTGATTATCCTTCTATCTGGTAACGCTGTAAAATGTCAATTAGTTCACCATCCTTAAATAAAGCGATGTTGGGCGAAGTGGGTGTAATTCCTAAAAGAAAATTTTCACGGAAATAATTTACGGCTTCTTTTTCCATTCCTGCAAAAACAGTATAGAGATTATCAGGAACTACTTCATTAAATAATGATAACAGAACACCGGGTCTAGCCGCCCTGGCTGCTTTTTCAACATCTTCAGGTGTTAACAATTGTTCAAAACCAGATTCAGTTAATTCCTGCCTGAAAGGTGCTGCAATTTCTTCGCTGTAAGTTGGAGTAAGCGATTTGTTAATTAGTGAGTTTAAACTTATTTGTGCCATATTTTATTTTTTTAAATTTTTATTTTTTTAATATTGATATAAACTTATTTTAATTACATAAAACCCAATTC
>CBIGQT010000761.1:0-1811 GCA_966191655.1 uncultured Ginsengibacter sp. | reverse complement strand
CTGTTGAGTCTTTGCGAACAGAGTGAGCAAAACGAAATCCCGCTTATTGCGGGATAAAAAGCCTGTCTGCTGGTAGGCAGGTTTAAGAACGGAATAATTTGGAAAAGTTCAATTGGGAGATTGAGAGATTGCAATTTCTCCCGCATTTGCGCATTGGCGTCAACTTAAGGGAATACACATGTGTGGAAAAGTAGAATAGACAAAGAATTCAAAAGAAATAGCTACTTGCAAAAACTTTAAGAAAATGAAAAACAATGCAAGCAGCTATTCCTGCACTAATTTAAAAAAAACTTTTTCAGTTCTTTGATAAATCTTTAATCACTGAGGTAGCCTTTAAAACGGGCTTCATGGTTCGGCAATGCAGAAAAATAAATCCGCTTGATTTTGTTCTTGGCTTTATGTTTTGCTTTTGTAAGAAAAACAATACCTATAGTCAGTGGGCAGAGCAAACCGGGAAGCTATCGGGAACTATCATTAGTAAACAGGCTTTTTGCAAAAGAATTACTGCCACAACGGTGGCGTTCTGCAAAGAATTATTGGAAAAAACTGTGGCTCAAAAAGTGAATGCTTCAATAGAGTTTTCACTTTTCAAACATTTCCAAAAAGTAATCCTTCAGGATAGCACCACCCTGCAACTGCCAGATTGTTTGTCTCATTTTTTTCCGGGCAATCGTACAAATGGTGTTCAAAAAGCCATTGCAAGAATACAGACATTTTTAGATATCAAATCCATGCAGTTCCTGAACTTCACCCTCAGTGGTTTTACCCGTAATGATCAGGCCGCCAGTGCTGATGTTATTGATTACTGCAGTAAAGGTGATTTAGTTATCCGCGACCTGGGATATTTTGTAATGGACATTTTTGAAAAGCTGATAAACAATGGCGTATATGTATTGACCAGGCTACGTTTTGGAGTAAAAATATATGATTTGAACGGTAAAGAAATAGCCCTGCGCTCTTTGCTGAAAGCCGGAAGAAAGGTAGATAGAATGGTATTGATAGGGAAGAAAAAACTGCCGGTACGGCTATTAATGTTGCCCTTGCCCAAAGAAGTGGCGGCAGAAAAGAAACGAAAGGCCAGAAATGATCGCGACAAAAGATTAAATCACAGTAAGCAATATTATCAATGGCTCGAATACAATGTTTACATTACCACGGTGAAGGAACAAATCTGGACTACGGAAGAAGTACAGAAAGCGTACAAGGTAAGATGGCAGATAGAAATCGTTTTCAAATCATGGAAAACAGGACTGGCAATGGATGAAATCATACATGACCGTTGCACCAATAAGCACAGGGTAAGCACCTGTATTTATCTGATGCTGTTATTTATAACGCTGCTTTCAGGAAACGTATTTCTTCCCATGCTGCAAATCAGTATAGAAAAAGAAAAACAATGTGCAGTAAGCCTCATCAAACTGCTTAAATGGGTTAGCGGGAATATTACAGAGATATTCTATATGCCTTTTGAAAAGTTAACTCAATATGTTATGAAAAAATGTTGTTATGAAAAAAGAAATAAACGAGGAAATATGATTTTGACACTTTTAAACTGCTAAAATTAAGTTGACGCCAATGCGCACGTGCGGGATGGTTTTGAAACGAATGTCCCTGGCTAACGCATAAGGCTGTTTAGGAGACATTGCGAAGAAGGGAAAAGCCTACTCCCATCCTTTGTTCGTTTCGTATATATTTTATGAACGGATATTTCTGGATCAGTTTATTACAAATAACAGCGGTATTATCAGTAGAAGCATCATCCACGATCGTAATTACGTAGTCGGCATGATTATAAAGTACAGAGTTTACTG
>CBIGQT010000760.1:0-1811 GCA_966191655.1 uncultured Ginsengibacter sp. | reverse complement strand
ATTATAAAAATTATTGCCATCCTGGTAAGTAATACCGTCCAGTGAATACACAAAAGGAGGTACACCGTCGAGTATAGTACCTATTGTAATAGTTCCATTATTATTGCATTCGAAATTGGAATAGTAAAAACCAATCCCAAAACAGGGAGTGTCGGGGTAGAGGTAATAAGTATAGTTCTCGTTGATACAACCATTAGTGTCCTTCACAAATATGCTATACAAGCCTTGCGCAAGATTTGTAAAAACGTTTTTGGGTTGATAGTTAACATTGTCAAAACTATACAAGTACGGCGGTGTTCCGTGACCGGCGGTAACGGTGAGGCTCCCATCAAAAGTGGAGCAGGTTGAAGGATTTGTGTAGGAACTAACGGTGGCAGAAGGAGCCGGAAAATTATTAGAAAGATTTACGACAGAAGTATCTGCCTGTCCGCTGGCATCCGTAGCAATAATTTTGTAAGAGCCTGCAACAAGGTTTCGAAAATTGCCTGTATTTTGAGAATAGGTATTTCCTGAAATAATATAGGAGTAAGTATAAGGTGGCACTCCGCCTGAAGCTACAGCAATAATACTGCCGTTGCTTTTGCCGCATGTTGTTGAAATTGTATCTATAGTAAGTGTAATAACTCCATTGGGCAAATCAAATTTGAGTTTCCGGGCATATAACCGGTATTCAGAAAAAATAACTGAAAAGGAAGTTAAAGCTAAATAGATTAAGATGTTTTTTTTTCTGAACATAACAGGAACGTTCAAAATTATCTATAACTTGTTAAAGAGCAATGTTAGCCAACTCATTGGCATTTTTCCTTTCATTTATAAACACAATCTTTCATACCTGAAGAGAAATTTGCAGCGCCTTAAAATTTCAAAGACTGCAACCACTGTCAAAATTATCAGCGTGAAAATATAGTCGATATATAATCATGAGATAGCTTCTGTAATTTTTATTACCAGACGGGGTGCCATACATATCCCTTCAACTGGTAAGAAGATAATACAGTTTGGGCAGTAAGGGAAATTTTTATTTCGGGTAATAATTCATCCGCCGTAACATCAAAAAATGCCATCGCCTGGCCACATGCTATAAATTTGGCGCCTGCTTTTTCCAAATCATTTATCAGTTTAATATTGGGATTGTCCATCTTATATTTCTTTCGATAAGCCTCATTATTTTTTATAGCATTTAAAACGCTTCCGTGAACTACAATTACGGGTTTTATTCTTTTAAGCGGAATGCCTGAAGCAATATGCAGGTTAATCACTCTTGCAATTTCGTCAAGGCCTGCATTTATATCTTTAGCTGTTGAATCAGGATAACCGGCGGCAAGCTCAAACAGAATTTTATAATCAATATTTGGATCAGGTATTTCCGTCGGGTTCTTTACAGGAATTACGCCGCTGTTTTTGCTTCCTTTGAGTAACGGATAAACAGCCAGGCTATCCATTTTTTCCCATTTTGCTTTATCTGCAAACTCTTTATCAATCTTAAGGGAATCGGCTTTAAACATGGCCCGATAGGTACTATCTTTTACACGAAGGGTGCTGTCTTTCACATGTTGTAAACTGTCGCTCATGGCAACCTGGCCGATAGCAAAATGAAATGATGTGAAAATAAACAGCAGGATGCAGAATGTTCTTTTGAGCATATTAATTTTGGGATTTAAATTAAAAGATACATTATATTTCAAATTCAGGCTTTTATTTCTTTTGACTATTGTGAATAGCCGTGGCCGTTATATGATGGATTACATGAAAGCCCGCAAATTACTGCAGCAATATTACTACTATCAAAATTTTTGGTTTACCAGGTTATT